>JAQXOR010000179.1 GCA_029099805.1 Lachnospiraceae bacterium | reverse complement strand
CCGTACCGGTTTTTTCATTCCTTCCGCCGGCTTTTTTTCTGTTTCGAACGAAATACGCTTTCCTTCGTTTGTCGGTTCCTTTTTTTGCATGGACTTTTTCAGGGTTCGCTGTTCGTACTCATCATAGGCATTTACAATCTTTTGTACTAACGGGTGACGAACGACATCCTGCGCCGTAAGCTCACAAATGCCGATATCATCAATCTTTTTCAATACACGAAGTGCCACATCAAGCCCGGAGGTCACATTCCCCGGTAAATCCTTCTGCGTCAAATCGCCGGTAATAATGACTTTAGAACCAAACCCGATACGGGTCAGAAACATTTTCATCTGTGCCGGCGTTGTATTTTGTGCCTCATCCAGAATAATAAATGCATTATCCAGCGTTCTGCCTCGCATATACGCGAGCGGAGCCACCTCAATCAGACCCTTTTCCATATTCTTGGTGAAGCTGTCCGCGCCCATAATCTGATACAGGGCATCATAAAGCGGACGTAAATACGGGTCAACCTTACTCTGCAAATCACCCGGCAGAAAGCCAAGCTTTTCTCCTGCTTCAATCGCCGGACGTGTCAGAATAATACGGCTCACCTCGTCATTTTTGAATGCTGTAATCCCCATTGCCATGGCAAGATAGGTCTTACCGGTGCCTGCCGGACCTATGCCGAATACAATCATTTTCTTGCGGATCATATCCACATACTGCTTCTGACCGAGAGTCTTCGGCTTAATCGGCTTTCCCTGAATCGTATGGCAGATGGTATCCTTGTCAATCTCTGTAATAGCTTCCTCCTGCGCTTTCGGTAAAAGAGAAAGTGCATATGAAACATTCTGCTCTGTTATAGCATTGCCACGCTCCGACAAAAGGCACAGCTGGTCAATGACACGCTTTGCCTGCTCTGCAGCTTCTGCCGTTCCCAATATCTTTAACTTATCGTTTCGGACAATCAGCGTCACACCGAGGCTTTTTTCAATCAGCTTGGCATATGCATCAAACTGGCCGAAAATATTCCTGCTATGCTCCACCGGAAGATCCATTGTCGTTTCCACTATACTCATCTGAATTCTGTTGCCTCCACTCATCCTCCTGTACCGGAACCTGCTCCCAGGCAGCGGTTAACAGCACAAGTTTTCCTTCGGTTACCACGGAATCCGTCCCTACGATTGTTTCGGATTCAACTGAAAGGACTGTCGTATCATTCTCCTTCAGATACACAAGATAACGCTCCAGTGCCTGTTTTGCCACTGCCTCTGCCTCCTCCTTTGTGTAGTCTCTGATTACCGGAATATACTCCGAGACCGCCGTTTTTTGTATCCGGAAGGGCAACGGAAAATGCTCATGCAGGGACAAAACCGCATCCTCTGTTATTATAGCATAATTTGTATAGGAATGACTAGGGATATGTGAAAATATTTTTTTATTTCCGTAAGAGAATGTGTATCCTTTTTTGCAGTTTCCGGTAAAGCTATGCTCCTCTTTCTTTCTGGAAAAACGATGGGAATATTTTTTTACCGTCTTAAGAATAATATCCGCTTCTGCAGTTACCGGATAACGGTTTACAAGAGTCTCGTTATCACCGATTACAGAGATAACTCCGCTGACAAGAATATCGCCTTTTCTTACGACATCCCCCTCTTTGACTAATGGAGTTCCCCGACGGCAGATCAGTTGCTCCACAATTCCATCCGCGGTAGCGACTAAATGTACCGGTGTACCGTCTTTTTCCTGCACCATCGGCATATCGGTTTCCGCCACGCGTAGGAAAAGCTTTGTCCCCCGCAGTTCTGCGGATACCCAGCCGATGTCAGGATAATCAATCCTGAGCTTTCGTTCGATTTCTGTACAGTCTACGGTATCCCGTCGCATTCCACAGACGATTTGGTTTTCCCGAAGATAAGAAAGAAGCTCTTCTTCCGTATGTACAAAGCCTCCTGTTACTGAGATGTCCCATACAAATCTTGATAACAGCCACATCATCCAGAGGCAATAAACACCTCCGGCAAAAAAAGCAATGCGATTCCGGTATTTTTTTATAAAAAAAGGAAGTCCGACTCTCTTTCTGATCAAAGGAATACAGTGAGATTTCCTTGCGACAGTACGAATACGAAAAAAGTCCTTTCTCCTGAGTTTTGCTGTATAAACCGTTCCCTTTTGTGTTACCAGAGTTCCGATTTCATATAATGGGATTTTTCTACTCCGACATATGTTAAAAAATCGTTCCGGTGAACTTCCCTTTATTTCCACGAATACCATACCGCCTAAAAAATCAAAGAACTGCTTCATCTGCTCTCACCCTCTGCACTAATGATAGGACACTCCGGTAATATCACCGACGATTCTAAGCTCTTCCGGCAGAAAATACGCCAGACGAAGATAATTTCCTTCCACGCATAACTCATACTTTTTTGTTTTCAGGCGAATTTTACAGGAAGTATATTCTGTCACAGATATAAAATTCCGGACAATCATACAATGTCTGCCGGAAAGAAATACCAGCATCTCTCCCGCAACATCCCCAGTGAGAGAAACAGAATCCGTCAATCGTTCAAAATAGGCGGTATATTCTTTTTTCTCTTTTTTTTCCGCACGTTTCACCTGTAGGTAAAGGTCTTTCTTTTCATCGGACTTTTGGGACTTACGTACCTTGTACCTCGCCATACCGCCTCCGAAACCGCACCTTACTATTCAATATATTCGCAGATAAACGTAAAATACCCCTTAATCCGAAGATTAAGGGGCTTTTTTCGCACATTATTTATACTTGCGCTTACGAGCAGCTTCAGACTTCTTCTTACGTCTTACGCTCGGCTTCTCGTAATGCTCTCTTTTGCGAATCTCCTGCTGAATGCCAGCCTTTGCGCAGTTTCTCTTGAATCTGCGGAGAGCGCTGTCGAGGGATTCATTCTCTTTTACGATTACATTCGACATCTTCTCACCTAACCTCCCTCCAGTTGTGTATTGTGCCTATATACAACTGTTTGGGTATTTTATAGCACTACATAGATTATACCATAAAAAATCCATTCGTCAATAAGAAATTTATAATTGTTGGAAAAATTTATATATTACACGCATCAATCAATTCCTGCCATGCATCCCAGACTTCATCCACACATTCCTCCGGTGTTTTGTCGCAGAACGGATAGTACTTTGACAGGTCATCAACAGTAAGCCCATCCACAAGATAACAGATTAAAAAATTTGCTGTTTCACCGTCATGATAACGCGGAAGCGTTTCTTTTAATACACGTTCGTCAAATCTACCGGGTCTGTGGAAGTCATAAGCATAATCGTCATATTCGTACGGTTCATCCCAAACCCCGTAATCATATCCCGGCAGTTCATCTGTATAAAGATTATATGCAAAAGCAATATCAGAGGCAGTTTCCGCATCATAACATGACGGAATTACCCATACATTTCCGTACACATAGGTATGATACTCCTTCTGACCGTCCGGCTTCGGCAGTATGACAAATCCCACTTCGTCGGACATACAGTTCTCTCCGTACGGAGCATTTGTTTTGCAGAGTGCCTCTTCCCCAAACTGCATGGCTGCTTTACCATTTTGAAATGCTGCAATCTGCCAATCTCCGGTCGCACCTTCCGGCTCCGGCATTTCATATCCCTTTTGATACAACTCTGCCGCAAACTCCATGGCACGCAATACATCCTTATCCTTACAATTGTTATAAATCGTTCCATCCGCAGCAACTGCCAAAAAATCCTTGCCTGTAGATGAAACCAGACACTGTAAGGTATCTGTACTGTTCGAGCAGGTTCCATACACATCGATTATACCATCTTCGTCTGTATCACGGGTTAACATGCTACAAAGCTCTTCAAACTTTGACCAGGTCCATTCTCCGCACTCCTGCAAATCATACGGCAGATTCGGATCAATCCCCGCTTCTTTAAATAATCTCTTTGCAGTCCATTTCAAAGATATGTATTTGTATACCCCTCCCCTGGCAATTCCTTATTAATTGAAATAACATACGTGGTTAAAAGAACTCTCTGCTCTCTCTCTTGCCCTGCTTTCCCTTCCACAATAATGGTACTGTACTCTTCCAGTTCCGCTAAGGAATTAAGATAGCTTCGGTTTGCGCCCAGTAATATAACTTCCATATTGGCTCTTCTATTTTCTTCTCTCTTCTTATAGTAGCAAATTCCACCAACTGACAATATAAAGCAACCTACAACCACTGCACTTACAATCAAAAAAGCTTTTCGTTTTTTCATATCCCCGATTCCATAATGTGCCATGACTTTTCTTTCAAAACGTGTTATATTATAGAATATATTTTATGTAATATAACACGTTTTGTCAATAATATCTTTATTGATATACAACCTAAAAACAAAAAAGAACAGCTACTGATTTTCTTGGTTTGTAACTGTTCTTTCCTATCCAAATTATTTTCTGTTATTTTATCTGTCCCTTCAGCACCTCCGCCGCCTTTGCAATCGCGTCATCGATGCCGGCCGGATTCTTACCGCCTGCCTGTGCCATGTTCGGACGACCACCGCCGCCACCGCCGACACATACCGCTACTTCTTTAATGAGGTTGCCTGCGTGAGCGCCCTTCGCCATAGCACCGTCGGTTGCCATAGCGATTAAGTTTACCTTGCCGTCAAATGCGGAAGCCAGTAACAGTACGCCCTCACCGAGCTTTTCCTTTAAGCTGTCGCCAAGATTACGGATACCGTTCATATCCATCTCCGGCACCTTTGCAGCCAGTACCTTCACGCCGTTAATTTCCTGTACGTTGTTCATGACATCGCCAAGAGAAGCGTTTGCAAGCTTTGCCTTTAACTTTTCATTTTCGGAATGGGCTGCCTTTAACTCCTCTTGCATTGCCTCAATCTTCTTTAAGAGGGATGCAGGCTCGGTCTTTGCTGCCTTTGCGGCTGCCGTAAGCTCATCCTCAATTGTCTTATAGTATGCAAACACGCTGTCTGCCGTGATAGCCTCAATACGTCTTACGCCTGCCGCAATGCCGGATTCGGATAAAATCTTAAATACGGAAATCACACCGGTATTGCCCACATGGGTACCGCCGCAGAATTCCTTGGAGAACTCACCCATGGATACGACACGTACCACATCACCGTACTTTTCGCCAAAAAGTGCCTTTGCACCGGTCTTTCTTGCCTCATCGATGCCCATTTCCTTCATCTCAATGGAAAGATTCTTCGCAATCTGCTCGTTTACAATCGCTTCAACCTTTGCAAGCTCCTCCTTCGTCATGGCTGAGAAATGCGTAAAGTCAAAACGTAAGCGGTCCGGTGTTACGAGAGAACCTGCCTGCTCTACATGAGAGCCGAGTACCTGACGAAGCGCCTCCTGTAAGAGATGGGTTGCGCTGTGGTTCTTTCCGATGGCACTTCTTCTTGCACTGTCAATGGTAAGAGTTACGGTATCGCCCACTGCAAACATACCACTCTCCACCACGCCGACATGGCCGATTTTACCGCCTTTCAGCTTTATGGTATCGGTTACGGTAAAAACCGCACCGTCCTTTGTAATCTGTCCCAAATCCGCAATCTGACCGCCCATAGTTGCATAGAACGGAGTTTCGTCCACGATGACGGTAGCGTTCTGACCGGCAACAACCTCTTTCACAAGCTCTGTTTCGGTAGTAAGCACGGAAATCTTTGAAGTAGCACTGCTCCTGTCATAGCCCACAAACTTGCTTGTGATTGCCGCATCGATTTCATCGTAAACCGTAGCATCCGCACCCATGTAGTTTGTAACTGCGCGGGCATTTCTTGCGGTCTCCTTCTGTACCTCCATTGCCTTCTGAAAGCCGTCCATATCAACGGTAAAACCCTTTTCCTCTAAAATCTCCTCGGTTAAGTCAATCGGGAAACCGTAGGTGTCGTAAAGCTTAAATGCATCCTCACCGGAGAGGGTCTTCTTACCTGCGGCTGCGGCAGCTTCTTCCATCTCGGAAAGAATGGAAAGTCCCTGGTCAATGGTCTTATTAAACTTCTCTTCCTCTAAGGTCAGAACCTTTAAGATGTATTCCTTCTTTTCCTCTAACTCCGGATAACCGTCCTTGGACTCGGCAATCACGGTCTCACAAAGCTTTGCAAGGAACAGACCTTGGATGCCAAGGAGTCTGCCATGACGAGCCGCACGGCGGAGAAGTCTTCGGAGGACATAGCCGCGGCCTTCATTGGACGGAATAATACCGTCAGAGGTCATAAAGGTTACGGAACGGATATGGTCGGTAATCAGGCGGATGGACTCATCCTTCTTTTTATCCGTCATATAGGTTACGCCGGCAATCTCACAAACCTTGTCGCGAATTGCTTTCATCGTATCAATATCAAATACGGAATCCACGTCCTGTACTACGACTGCCAGACGCTCTAAGCCCATACCGGTATCGATATTCTTCTGGGTCAGCTCGGTATAGTGGTGATTTCCGTCGCTCTCGAACTGGGTAAATACATTGTTCCACACTTCCATGAAACGGTCGCACTCACAGCCCACCTTACAATCCGGGCTGCCACAGCCGTATTTAACACCACGGTCATAATAAATCTCGGAACACGGACCGCACGGACCTGCACCATGCTCCCAGAAATTGTCGCAGTCACCGTTTTCATCGCGGTAAAAACGTGTAATATGGTCTGCCGGTACACCGACCTCCTCGGTCCAGATACGGAACGCTTCCTCATCCTCACAGTAGATAGACGGATACAGACGCTCCGGCTCCATGCCCACATGCTTTGTCAAAAACTCCCAGGACCAGTGAATTGCCTCTGTCTTAAAGTAATCACCGAAAGAGAAATTACCGAGCATTTCAAAGAAAGTAAGATGTCTTGCGGTCTTACCTACATTTTCGATATCGCCGGTACGAATACACTTCTGACAGGTGGTGACACGCTTTCTCGGCGGAATCTCCTGCCCGGTAAAATAAGGCTTCATCGGCGCCATACCGGAATTGATTAATAACAAACTCTTATCATTATGCGGAATCAAAGAAAAGCTCTTTAAACGAAGATGCTCCTTGCTTTCAAAAAACTCCAGATACATTCTTCTTAACTCATTTACACCGTACTTTTTCACTATGGTAGTTCTCCTTTCGTGCGCTGTTGTCGTGTTTGCGCACACAGCTATTGTCATTATAAGATTCCGCAGTTTATTTGTCAATAATGCGAATCTATTTTTTTGAGCAGCCGAAGTGAAAAGATTATTTCCGTTTAAAAAGGAACGTGAGAACATTTTTTCTGTTACCTGACCGATTCGTCTATATAAAGGTAATCAGAATATACCGATTCAAACCTTGGAATATTATTAGGGACCCATGAACTCAGCATACCTGACATTATTTCATCCCAGGTCACCGTATCGTCATCCGTCAATACATACAAAATTTGACTATCAAACAAAGCTTTCGGGCTGTCCGGTTTCCATACATAGTGCATCAAATACGGAAATTCATTTACAATCTCCTCTGTTCCCTCAAAATGATGTTCCCGGTACACCTCACCGTCATAGGTGAGGTCATAAACATACATCTTCGGATAGTCGTTTTTCACACTCTCATAATAGTCCGGATCATAATGCTCCGGTTCACGCAAGGAATAGTAATGCACATAGCGTACCGTTGCAGGTTTTCCTTTTTGCGTTTTCTTATAGAATTCCTCCCAAATGTCCTGTCCGAAGGATACATCGCCGTTCTCTATTACCACACAGCCATCCTTTTTCGCCTGTTCCGGAGTATAATCCGCCGGTAAAGCTTCCAGAGCAACCTTAGTGGAAGACATCGGATTCCCTTGCACCTTATCCTGCTTCGGATTTGTTAAAAAGCACACTGCTATCACCATACAGGAGGCTATTGAAAGCAGAATCACCCAAAAGGAAGGCTTCTTATAATTTAACACATGCTTTACCCGCTCCATTACCCCTGCTTCACTAAATGCCAACGGACAAGCGGTAAACATTTTACGGTTTACACTACAGGATAACAATGTCTGTGAATATTCCGCTCTTTGCTCCCTGTCTAATTTACGGATGACTGTTTCATCGCAGGCCAGCTCAATATCCCTGCAAAACAGAATATAGGCTATCCACAACAACGGATGAAACCAGTACAGAGACAACACAAGAAAGCCAAACAACTTCCACCAGTGGTCCTTCCTCCGGATATGCGTCTGTTCGTGGTCAATCACATACTCCTGCTCCTGTCCTGTCAAAGAAAACGGCAGATAAATTCGGGGCGTTAGGATGCCGAGCACAAAAGGTGTCGGAATATACTCACTTTGATAGATATTCTCACGGAAACGCACCGCTGTTTTCACTTTTCGGTTCAATCGAACCCAACCGATGCCCGCATAGCTTAACATCACCGCCAGCCCCACACACCATATAATTGCAAAAACCGGAATCCATATTTGCAACGGATTCGCACTTGCCACGGGTGTTGGCGCAAACATTTCACCGATTATAGGATTTACAGAAGCGTTAATAAAAGATATTCCGCTCTCTATGGCCGGCTTTGTTTCTGTCATTATTTCCGGACTGATTGTTTCCGCACTGGGAATCAGACTAAGTACACTCTCAATAGAGAACGGACATATCAACCGAATAGCCACCAGTCCCCAGAACAGTACCATTACACGCTTGGGTGCTTTTTTTAACAGAAATTGAAAAGCAAAAACCACAAGTATCAGCCATGAAACAGAAATACTCCGGTTTATCAGTTCCAAAAACAAATCTATCATGCTTCTCCTCCCTTCCTGTAACGATCAATCATACGTTGCACCTCATCAAGCTCCTTCTCCGAAAAACTTTGATGTTTTGTAAAAGCAGCAATAAATGCAGGCAACGACCCTTCAAACGTTTTATCCACCAGCTCATTGATTTCCGCGGTCTGGACATCTTCCTTGGATACCAGCGAAGTCACTACCGTATTTTCATTCTTCACTACCCCACGCTCCGACAAACGCTTTATCACGGTATAGGTAGTTGTAGACTTCCAGCCCAGCCTCTCTTCACAAAGCCTCACCAATTCCTTACTCTTTATCGGTTCATACTCCCATAAAATCAGGCAAAAACGATATTCACTTTCGTATACCTTCGGCGTTACCATATGAATCCTCCTTCTTACTCTAATGTATTAGTGTTAATTACACTCTAACGCATTAGAGTATAATTGTCAAGTATATTTGAAATAATTTCTTATTGGCTCGTTCAGAACAAAGAGTCCGCTTGCGGACTCTCGCACCAAGCGCAGTTGTTTGCGACATTTTCCAATCGCGCGAGTGCGCATCCTGAGCGGAGCGCTTTTTTATCGAATAGGGCGCAATTTCCTATTCAAAAAAAGCCCGGACAGTACGTCCGGGCAAGTCAACACGCGCTATGGAGGGTGCGTCGGAGACACTTGTGTCACATTGAGACACTCCTCGTTTTTATTGCTTATTCTTTATTGTTTCTCAAAATCCGCAGCTCCGTGCTTACAAATCGGACAGATGAAATCCTCCGGCAAAGACTCTCCTTCGTAGACATATCCGCAAACCTTGCAGACATAGGAGTTCGTCGCCGTTTTGTTTGCTTCCTCTGCATCTTTGCTTTCTCCGGTAGCTTTCGTCGTTTCCGGTTTCTTTGCTGCCGGCTTGTACGGCTGTTTTACATAGTTCTGATAATAGTCATAAGTTACCGGTCTCTCACCGCTTACCACATCTGCCGCTGTTACATCAATCAAAAACAGCGTATGAGTATTAAGCGCAATACTGTCATATACCGTTCCGCAGAAAAACGCACTGCTGTGACGATTCAGCCGGTAACACCCGTTGGCACAGCGTGTAACATCATCAAACTCCTCAAACTTGTCTGTCTGCTTCCCGCTCTGATAACCGAACTGTTTATAAACCGAAAACGGTGTCTTCTCGGTCAGTACGGAAATGGTAAGTTTTCCGGTATTTTTTACCATGTCATGCGTCAGATTCTGATTGTTAATGCTGACTAAAAGGCGAAGCGGATTCTGCGTTACCTGCATTACCGTATTTACAATACAGGCATTGTCTTTCCCGTTCTCATTGGCTGCCACCAAAAACAAGCCATAATTAATCTGAAATAATGCATTCTGATTTAAAGACATAATGTAATCCTCCTTATTCTGTGACATCTCGCATATACAGCATGTATTACGCCGGCATGTTAAGATGTCATTCAAGACTGCAAAACAGAATCATTTGCACAAAAACAAAGAAAAGTTTGCTTTTTTATTTTAGCATATCATCACAAAAAAATCAAATAAATCTTGACACATATAAAAAAAGGACTTATGCTTGAAACGTAAATAAAATCCGATAAGACAGCTGCATAAATTGGTTGTCTTTTTCCATTGAAAAGAGGTATTCCTATGTCTGAAATAAAAGAACAATGTATGGCTGCCACCCGTGAATTAATCGAAGCAGCAAGCTTAAAGAAAGGGCAAATTGTTGTCGTGGGCTGCTCTACCAGTGAAGTATGCGGCTCCAAAATCGGTACTGATTCCCGACCGGAGGTTGCCGTAGATATGGTAGAGGGAATTCTTTCCGTTTTAAATGAGCATGGTATCTACCTTGCGGCACAGTGCTGCGAGCATCTCAACCGTGCAATTATTGTTGAACGAGCTGCCGTGCCGTTTGCCGAACTGGTAAATGTAGTTCCGCAGCCAAAGGCAGGTGGTTCCTTTGCTACCGCTCTCTATGCCAGACTGTCAGACCCGGTGGCTTTGGAAGAAATCAAAGCAGACGCCGGGCTTGATATCGGCGGCACCTTAATCGGTATGCACCTAAAGAAAGTGGCTGTACCGCTCCGCTTGTCCTTAAAACAAATCGGCGAAGCAAATCTTCTGGCTGCACGTACCCGTCCGAAGTTTATCGGTGGTTCACGTGCGCACTATGATGAAAGCTTGCTTTAATCTTCATGACAAATTTGCCAAAAAGGAAACAAGGTTATTATATATCCATAACAAAAATGAGATGTCCGTACCTATGAATTAATCAATAACGCGACATCTCATTTTTTTACAACTGACATACTCCTGTAAAACACACAGAAAACGATAATCTACTTAGATTAATTAACAGCAGTTCTTTTAACCTGTAAATCTGACTTCTGATTTTTTACAGCGATTTGAAAATCATCTTCATAAATAATCTCGCCCGGTATTTCCTCTGTTTCGGTCATAAAAAGCTTTCGTCCATACTTTGATGCCATATTCCTATAAAATGTCATCTCTTGATATATTTTATTTCCGGCTTCCGTATCCTTAAACCAAGTTATCGCCTTCTCCGGATTCCCTTCTTCATAAAATGGAGGAACAGGTAACTCTGATTAAGGAAATTTTTTAGCAAAATAATCCCGAATCACTTCTTCTGCCTTTTTCCGGCCATACCAGCCTTCTCCCATATTTTTATCTTCGCGCGGATAAAACCGGTGCATATCTTCCTTTTCCGACTCACTTAACTCTGAAAAATCCTCCACGTCTCTGTCCGGGAGCACTCCAACCAGCTTATGGTCACCATCTCCACGGAAGAACACGCCGATGATTTTTACTTTCACTTCCTCCCCAAGTGAAAACTCCTTGTCCGTCATAAGAATCACATCAAGATGATTGCAGGGCGGCGTACCGGACTCCCTAAGCCATCCGTAAGGCTGTTTTACATTTCGTACATACGAAAGGCTGAAAGAATCTTTTTCTATAAAGGAATCAGATGCGGCAATATACTTCATACGTTTCGGATACGCATAGGTTTGCTCAATTATTGCAGTGTATATCATATTTGTTCTCAACTCCAATCAAATAAAGATTTACCTAGGAATTTCGACTAATTCGGATTGGGATTCCGGATTAGTCGCATTATATCATTTACTACACAAATAATCCTGCAGTATTCACTCATGCAGATTTCCCTTTTT
>JAQXOR010000178.1 GCA_029099805.1 Lachnospiraceae bacterium | reverse complement strand
GCCGCAGAATTCCGACCCGGAGTTTGAAGAGAAGTTAATATTTCGGTAAGTGAAAGGCATCGGGTGCTGTGCATGAAGAATGTACGGCACCCGCTTTTTTTGGACCTAAATACAATGTTGGGGTCAGTAATACGAAAAGGTACTATAAGGATGCGCTGAAGTTTATCTGCGAGGAATGAGTATATGAGATGAAAGATATTGCCACTTTTCTCCCGATATGGTACACTGGAAGATGCGAGGAATCAATGAAAATGCATAGTGAAAAATGAATAGAAGGAGAAGAAATTATGGAAATTAAAAACCCTATTTTACCGGGCTTTTACCCGGACCCGTCCGCTTGTGCGGTAGACGGTAAGTTTTATCTTGTGAATTCCAGCTTTTGCTATTTTCCGGGTGTTCCGATTTTTGAAAGCACGGATTTGAAGCACTGGCACCAGATTGGAAATGTTCTGGACAGAGAGTCGCAGCTTCCGCTCGGAAAGGACGGAATGTCCCGCGGCATTTTTGCGCCGACCATCCGGTATCATGAAGGAACGTTTTATATGATTACTACCAACGTAAGCCATGGCGGAAACTTTGTGGTAACGGCAACAAATCCGGCAGGTCCGTGGTCCGAGCCGCATTATCTGGCGGGCGCGGACGGGATTGACCCGAGCCTGTTCTTTGATGAGGACGGTAAATGCTATTATATCGGTACCAGACCGAATCCGGAAGGGGTAGGTCACAACGGTGACTGGTATATCTACATACAGGAAGTGGATTTGGAAAACTGGTGTCTGATTGGAGAGTACAAGCTTGTCTGGAACGGCGCAATGCGTAAGGCAGAATGGCCGGAGGGACCGCACCTTTATAAGAAGGACGGCTGGTATTATATTATGCATGCGGAAGGCGGTACGGGCCCGGCTCATGCTGTCTGTGTGGCAAGAAGTAAAGAGATTTACGGACCGTATGAGGGTAATCTGATGAACCCTGTCTTTACCCATCGCCATCTCGGAAAGGATTATCCGATACGTTATGTGGGACATGCAGATTTGATTGAAGACACCATGGGCAACTGGTATGCGGTAATGCTTGCCTCCAGACCGTGCGAATGGCACACCAATATGGGACGTGAGACATTCCTTGCCAAGGTAACCTGGGAGGACGGCTGGCCGGTATTTAATGCAGGCATCGGTAAGCTCGAGGACGTGGTAACGGTGCCGCTTACGGAGACCGAAGGCGAGCTGATTACAAGCGGAAAGGATGCAAACGGAATTCCGTTCTCTATGGTAATGCTTCGTAACCCGGTAGAAGGAATGGCTAAGGGAGAGGGCAACGGCTTCCGACTGAAGCTTCTTCCGTATACACTTTCTGAGTGTGAACCTGCGGCTTTTCTCGGAATCCGCCAGACCTCGTATTTCTTTACGGCAAAAACAACGGTTTCGTTTACTCCGGAACAGGAGGGAGAGGCAGCCGGACTTGCACTGTTACAAAGCGAGGAGGCTTTCGTGACTGCAGTGTATGGTAAATTTGACGGAAAGAATCAGGTACGTATGGTAAGAAATGCAAAGGATACCGGTGTACAGGTGATGAAGTCCGAAGAAGTAACGGCAGAAAAGGTAACCTTTACCATTTCACAGAAGGGACAGCAGGCAGTGCTTTCCTATGACGCAGGAGACGGAGAGAAGACGCTTGTTGCCGGTCTTTCCACGAAGTTTTTAAGTACGGAATCTGCCGGAGGGTTTGTCGGATGTACCGTAGGTATGTATGCAACAGCAAATGGTGCGGCAAGCAGCAATACAGCGTACTTTGGCGGCATAGAGTATAGTGCGGAATAAAGAAGGATACAAAAACAGTACAAAAAAAGCTGTCACAGTGTGACAGCTTTTTTGCACCTATTTAGTGAATAAGCAGATGTTGATTACTTAACGAAGGTCATGCTCTTAAGTGTGAAGGAAGTACCGTCACCCATTGCCATGAAGTTAATCTGGGAAAGGTCGTAATCTGCATAACCACTTAAATCGATTTCAACCGGAGCTTCAATCGGACTACCCTCAGCGGTGTAGCAATCAGCAAACGGTGCTAACTGACCATACTGATTTAATTCTGCTTCCGGATTTACAAGCTTAATATCAAGCTGGCTGTTGGAAACTACATCAACTACAAGCTTGCTGTACTTTGCTAAATCAATAGTCTCTGGGAGTACATACTGGATTTCCTGATACTGAGCAGAAATCTCTACCTTTACTGCACCATCAGCTTTGTCAGCAACGTAACCGTAACCGCCTTCTGTGAGGTCAGCAAAAACAATTTTACCTTCTTCCTTAGCAGGAGCCTTGGTCGGTTCCGGAGTCGGAGTCGGGTCAGGAGCCTTGGTCGGTTCCGGAGTCGGGGTCGGGTCAGGAGCCTTGGTCGGGTCAGGAGCCTTGGTCGGTTCCGGAGTAGCAGTCGGAGCCGGGGTAGCGGTCGGATCCGGAGCCTTGGTCGGTTCAGGGGTTGCAGCCGGAGCTTCTGTCGGAGCCGGAGCTTCGGTCGGCTCAGCAACCGGAGTTACTTCAACAATCGGATCCGGAGCCTCGGTCGGGTCAACATCAGCCGGAGCCTCAGTCGGAGCAACCTCCTCGGTCGGAGCCGGAGCCTCGGTCGGAACCGGAGTAGCGGTCGGGTCCGGAGCCTTGGTCGGTTCCGGAGTGGCCGTCGGATCAGCCGGAGCTTCGGTCGGAACCGGAGTATTGGTTACATCAGTGTTGGTGTCTTTGGCCTTGTTGCTACATCCTCCCATTGCAACAAGCAATGAAGCTACAACGGAAACAACTAACAAACTTTTCCATTTTCTCATTTTGAAAAATCCTCCTCGTAATATGTAGATAGTTTGTTATAGTTTGTAAAAACAAACTATAGCCTTATTATACCATCTCGTAAGAGAATGTCAATTTTTATTTTGTAATAGTTTGGCCGGAACCCTTATAAAATTCCTTGAATTCGGTGGGTGTACACTTCTTAAAGTTTTTAAACACTCGATTGAAGGTGGAAATGCTGGCAAACCCGGATTGCAGAGCAATTTCTGTAATCGGAAGATTCGGGTCTAACAGTAAGGCTTCCGCGGCTTTGATTCTTCTGGCACAGAGGTAGTCATAAAACGAAGTGTCGGTAAACTGCCGGAACAGTCTGGAAAAATGGAACTTGGAAAATCCAATCTGGGCGGCTACACTGTCAAGCGTAATATCTTCCATATAATGATGCTCGATATAATCAAAAATAATATTGAACTTTTCGATGTATTCCCGCTGCTTATTCGGCTGCATTGCAGGAAGTGCGGCAGGAACGGTATCCTCCTCATTACGTGCCAGCAGAACAAAAAACTGGATGAGCAGAGCAAGAATCGAAGGCTCTGCAAGATCGCCGCCGTCGGCATATTCCTCGGCAACCTGCAGCAGAAGCTCCCGTTCCTTTTCGTAAATCTCAGGCATGGTCTCCGCTGTAATCAGACTGGAGAGTGAAAAGAGAGAGAACAGCCGCGTGAAGCCCTTGAACTTATTTAATGCAGACAGGTCAAACAGCAAAACAAGCCGGTACCCGGAGGAGGGAGGCGTTAATTCGTGAAGCTCCCCCGGTGGAATAATGAGGATTTCTTTTTCTTTGAGGTGATAGGTTGTCTTATTCATGACAACAGTATAGGTGTTTTCGAGAGGCATGATGATTTCTACCGTCGAATGCCAGTGGAGAGGGAAGCCTCCCGGTTCATGATTAATCCAGAGAAAAACAGAGGAATTATCCTCGGAATAATGTGTTTTTTCATGAGTTCCTGCGATTTCACGCTTACGAAATGCGGCATTTCGTTCGCAGGTCTTTCGGCGTAATTCTGCCCAGTGGGAGATACCAGAAGACGGTTCCTTATTATTCTGCATAAACAACTCACCTCCGTAAAATTGTTGGTAAATTTGACGAAAATTGTACCGGGATACAACAATAAAAAATAAATGATACCAATTTGTCAAAAATTGCTATTCAGAGGATAAAAACGCGAAGTGGTAAAATGCATAAAAAAACTTACCTGAATGCGTATTTTATACTTGAAATTATACAAATATCATAATATAATTAAAAGAGGTTGTAAAGAGCCGATTTTAAAATAGTCGAATTCATGCGTATTGTGCCGAAACGGAGCAATAGGTGAAAGTTCGAAGAGCAATATTTGATAAGCGCTTTTTCGAAAAGAGGACTATAATGGCACTATACGCTACAAAAATTGCTTTTTCTGACGTCCCCTTTTTTGGTGATTATGTACAAAATCGGAGAAAGCACCCCTTTGGTGATTTTTTTGGAGGGAAGAAAGCCGATCTGCATTTTGCAAAGGCTGTGCAAACAGCCGCGATGAAGTGCGCACCGGCTTTGGTTTGTCGTAAAGACAAATCATTGTGCAAAGGGAATATGCACAAAGAAAGGAGAAAACTATGTCAAAAGGAAAGAAAAGATTCCTTACTTTAGTTGGTGTCGTGGCTGTGGTTGCTTTGATCGTAGTACTCAGCAAGCTGCTCGGCGGCGATGACAACTTCAGTGAAAAGTATGAGGGAACGAATCTTGAAGCCAGCGGCGAGTTCGAACGCGACGATACATATGCCGTTTACCTCAAGGCACACGAAGGTTCGTCCAGACCGCAGGGTGATGAGATTTTGGTAGATCTTGCAAGGTATGATACGGCTACAGCCGAGAATACAAAGATTCTTACCGATTATCAGGGGGAGCCTACCGTTCTCTATCAGGGAGAAGGCGGATATACCGAATGGAAGGTAACTATTCCGGAAGCCGGAATGTACCGTGCATATATTGAGTATTATCCGGTAGAATCCAGAGGAATCAGCATGGAGCGTAGCTTCTTAATTAATGGGGAGTTACCGTTTTCCGGTTCGGATGCCTTGACGTTCACAAGACGCTGGGCAGATGCCGGTGAGGTTATTACCGATAACCAGGGAAATGACCGTCGTCCGTCCCAGACAGAAAAGCCGGACTGGTGTTCCGCTTATTTTACGGATTATATGGGATATAACACAGAGCCGTATGAATATTTCTTTGAGGCAGGAGTGAATACGATTGCTCTCGATGCCGTAAACGAGCCGATGGCAATCCGCAAGATTTCCATCTGCCCGGTTGAGAA
>JAQXOR010000177.1 GCA_029099805.1 Lachnospiraceae bacterium | reverse complement strand
AAGATTACGATTGATTCGTCCACCTTGGTGAATAAAGGTCTGGAGGTCATGGAGGCAGGATGGCTCTTTGGCTTGCGACCGGAGCAGATAGAGGTTGTTGTGCAGCCCAAAAGCATTATTCACTCTATGATTCAGTTTACGGACGGTGCAGTATTGGCGCAGCTTGGCATTCCGGATATGAAGCTTCCGATTCAGTACGCGCTGACCTATCCGAATCGTGTTTCATTAGGCGGACAGCGTCTTGATTTCTTTGATTTACAGAAAATTGAGTTTTACAGACCGGATATGGATACATTTCGTGCACTGGCACTTGCTTATGATGCTTTTTCGGAAGGCGGAAGTCTTCCGACGGTATACAATGCGGCCAATGAGATGGCGGTGGCACTTTTTCTGGAGCGCAAAATAGGGTATCTGCAGATTACGGAGCTTTTGGAACGTGCTATGGATGCACATAAAAAAATTAATAATCCAACCTTGGATGAGGTTCTTTCCACCGAGGCGGAAACGTATGAGTTTATAAGGGAGAATACGCGTTAGGGACGCAGAAAAGAGGAACTATGAAAATTGTTATAGCAATATTGATTTTTGGAATCATTGTTTTGATACATGAACTGGGACACTTTATTTTTGCACGAATCAATGGAATTGAGGTATTAGACTTTTCTATCGGTATGGGACCTCGTCTGTGCGGCTTCAAGGCATTCGGAACGCAGTTTTCGGTACGTCTGTTACCGATTGGCGGCGCCTGTATGATGCTTGGCGAAAATGAAGATCAGAATATGGACAATGAGAAATCCTTTTATGCAAAGAATGTATGGCAACGGATTTCGGTGCTGTTTGCCGGTCCCGGCTTTAACTTTATTCTCGCATTTCTTTTTTCCGTTATTATTATCGGAATGGCAGGCTTTGATCCTGCAAAGGTGACCGGTGTGAAAGAAAACGGACCGGCGGCGGATGCCGGGATGATGGCAGGAGATGTAATTACAAAAATCAATCATTCCGGGATCTCTCTCGGGAAGGAGATACAGGGCTATCTGGATTCCCATACGCTTACCGAAGAGCCGGTAAATGTTACGGTAAAGCGGAATGGTGAAAAGGTTAAATTGACGATTTTGCCTGAGGCATATGATAAATATCTGCTGGGATTTACGTATTCCGGTGCGACGAGCAGTCCGGCTGAGGTTTTAGAGGTTTCGGAAGGGTATCCGATGGCTGCCGCAGGATTTCTTGCAGGGGATGTGATTGTCGGAATAGAAGATACCAAAGTTACAAACGGCGGAGAATTGATGGCATATTTTGACCGGACGCCGTTAAACGGGAAGGAGATTATGATAACCTATCTCCGAAACGGAGAAGAGGCTACGGTAACAGTAACTCCGCAATTTGTATCCTCAGGCTATACGCTGGGCTTTTCTTATAATCTTGCTCTAGAAGATGCAAATGCATGGGAGACTTTGAGATATTCTGTATCTGAAGTAAAATATTGGATTGTTGAGACGGCCAGAGGGCTTGGAAAACTGGTTACCGGAAAGCTGAAATCAAATGAAATCGGAAGTGCCGTAGCAATGGTAGATGTCATCGGAGACACCTATGAGGCAAGCAAAGAGTACGGAGTAAAGGATACGGTATTAAATCTTTTATATATCACGGTTCTTTTGAGTGCAAATATCGGAGTAATGAACCTGCTTCCGATTCCTGCACTGGATGGCGGTAAGTTATTGTTTTGTGCGATTGAGGTGGTACGCGGAAAGCCGGTTGACAGGGAAAAGGAAGGTATTGTTCATTTTATCGGAATGATTCTGTTATTGGTTTTGATGGTATTCCTGATTTTTAATGATGTTAAAAATATCTTTTTTGCAAAGTAATATAGGATAACGGAGGTGCGGTATGGACCGGATGCAGACAAGAAAAGTAAAGATAGGAAATGTGACAATCGGAGGCGGTGCACCGATTGCCATCCAGTCCATGACAAACACAAAAACGGAGGATGTTTCGGCAACCGTTGCCCAGATTAAGGAACTGACGGCAGCCGGGTGTGAAATTATCCGCTGTGCAGTGCCTACCATGGAGGCGGCCAGAGCATTGTCAGAGATAAAAAAGCAGATTACGATTCCTCTTGTTGCCGATATTCATTTTGATTATCGGCTGGCGATTGCAGCAATTGAAAACGGTGCCGATAAAATCCGTATCAATCCCGGGAATATCGGAAGTAAGGAACGGGTGCGTGCTGTAGCCGAAACCGCAAAGCAGTACGGGGTTCCGATTCGTGTCGGAGTAAACAGCGGCTCTCTGGAAAAATCTTTGCTCGAAAAATACGGTGGAGTAACTGCGGAAGGTCTTGTGGAAAGCGCACTCGATAAGGTGGCAATGTTAGAGCAGTTTGAGTTTCATGATATTGTGATCAGCATCAAGTCCTCTGATGTGCTGATGTGTGTAAAGGCACATGAACTGATTGCACAAAAAACAGATTATCCGCTTCATGTAGGTATTACGGAGGCGGGCACGATTCGATCCGGAAATATCAAGTCCTCTATCGGTCTTGGCATGATTTTGTCACAGGGAATCGGCGATACTATTCGCGTGTCTCTTACCGCTTCTCCGGTAGAAGAGGTTGTGACGGCGAAGCTTATTTTACGTACGCTCGGACTTCGTAAGGGAGGTATTGAGGTGGTTTCCTGCCCGACCTGCGGCAGAACAAAGATTGATTTAATCGAACTGGCAGAGCAGGTGGAAGCCATGGTGGCAGGCTATGATTTGCCGATTAAGGTTGCAGTCATGGGCTGTGCCGTAAACGGTCCGGGAGAAGCAAAGGAGGCAGACCTCGGCATTGCCGGAGGAAATGGGGAAGGTCTTGTATTTCGAAAGGGTGAAATTGTCCGCAAGGTGCCGGAAGCAGAGCTTTTGTCGGCACTCAGGGAGGAGATAGAGGCGTATGAAGCTATTTGAGGTGTTCGATTCGGTAACTGTACCGGAGGAACTACGACGGATTTTTAATGAGACCGAAGTGTTAAAGCTTAGTGCATCCCGTCATCACGGAGATGTCACGGTACATATCGAGAGCGAACGTCTACTTGCATATCAGAAGATAAAACTTCTGGAAAAGATACTCAATGACCAGTTTTTTAAAAGCATGGACAAGCACGCGGTAATTGCGGAGCATTACCGCTTATCGGCGCAGTATACCCCTGCTTCTGTCTGGGAGCATTATTACGAATCCATACAGGCAGAATTAGGAGAAAAGAGTCGCCTGTATCTGAGTTTCATGCTTCAGTCAGAGGTAACAGTATCAGGCACGGAGTTACATATAAAAACGGAAGACACCTTTATAAACAGACACATCGGAGAAGAAGTAAAGAGCTGCATTGAGGAGCTCTTTTTGTCACGCTTTGAAGTGCCGCTCAGAGTAATCAATGAGTTTATTGAAAAGGAACAGGAAGAGGAAGTGCCGGATAAGCCGGTATACGAGTTCTATTCCAAGGAAAAGCTGCAGAGCATGGGTGTTATGCCAGCGAAGGAGGAAAGTGCGGCGACAGAGGAGGAAGCGTCCGGAACGCAAGAAAGCAAAACAGATGCGGAAGCTGTTTCAGGCAAGGGCGGACAGAAGGCTGTTACAATTGCTGCAGCCGGAGGAATGGGCGCCGGAGAATCTGCCGGTCAGCCCGGCGACTCGGCAGCCGGAAATAGAACAAACTCCGGTTTGGAGACATCCGGAAAGAAGTCTGACGACAAAGGCGGGAAGGCAGATTTTAAGAAGTTTGAGCGAAACAGTAATTATACTCCGAAAAAGAAGCTTCCGGAGGACCCGGATATTTTTTACGGAAAGCCGTTTGACGGAGAACTGATACCGATTTCCGATATTGAGGACGGCTTCGGAGACTGCCTGATTCGCGGTAAGATTATTAAGCTTGAGGAACGGGAGCTTCGAAACGAAAAGCTTTTATTTATGTTCCAGATTACAGACTTTACCAATTCTATCGGTGCAAAGATTTTCGCAAAAAAGGAAGAGGCAGAGGAACTGCGCGGTCATTTAAAACCGGGAAAATATGTACTGTTAAAAGGTCAGGCACTGTTTGATACCTATGAAAAAGAGGTATCCATCGGTGTGATTTACGGCATGAAAAATATTAAGGACTTTACGAAAAAACGTAAGGATACGGCAGAGCGTAAGAGAATCGAGCTTCATGCCCATACAAAGATGAGCGATATGGATGCAGTAGTGGACCCAAGTGTACTTGTGAAAACTGCATTTGAATGGGGAATGCCGGGGGTGGCTATTACGGACCACGGTGTCGTGCAGGCGTTTCCGGAAGCCAATCATGCCATTAATCCGAAGGACTACAAGGATGATGAGGAAAAGATGCAGCGTGCCAAGGATTTTAAGATTATCTACGGCGTGGAAGCGTATCTGGTAGACGATATTCTGGAACCGGTACGGGACAGTAAAGGGCAGTCCTTAAACAGCAGCTTCGTTGTATTTGATATTGAGACCACCGGATTCGGTGCAGAGCGTGATAAGATTATTGAAATCGGTGCGGTAAAGGTGGAAGACGGAAAAATCACAGGCCGGTATTCCACATTTGTCAACCCGAAGGTTCCGATTCCGCCGAGAATTGAAGAATTGACAGGAATTAAGGATTCCATGGTAATGGATTATCCGGAGATTTCTGAGATTTTACCACAGTTTCTGGAGTTTTGTAAGGGATGTACATTGGTTGCACATAATGCTTCCTTTGATACCGGGTTTATCCGGGCGAATGCAGAACGCCTGGGACTTGACTATGATTATACGGTAGTTGATACGGTAGGTCTTGCGAGAGCGCTTTTGCCGGGGCTCGGACGTTTTAAGCTGGACGTGGTAGCCAGAGAGCTTGGGGTTTCACTGGAAAACCATCACCGTGCGGTAGATGATGCAAAGGCAACGGCAGATATTTTTGTAAAGTTTCTCGGAATGCTTGCGGAGCGCAAGGTAGAATCACTTGATGAAGTGAATGAGGTGTGTAAACCGACTCCGGAAATGATTAAGAAGATGCCGACCTATCATGCCATTATTCTTTGTAAAAATGAGACGGGGCGTATCAATTTATATCGCCTGGTTTCTCTTTCTCATATCGACTATTATGCGAGACGACCGCGTATTCCGAAGAGCGTATTTCTGGAGAACCGCGAAGGACTTCTCATCGGTTCTGCCTGTGAAGCGGGAGAGTTGTATCAGGCGATTCTGCGCGAATCTCCGCATAACGAAATCGAGCGGCTTTGTGAGTTTTATGATTATTATGAGATACAGCCGCTTGGCAACAACCGTTTTATGATTGCGGATGAAAAGCATGAAAATATCAAGTCGGATGACGATTTAATTGCCATTAATAAAAAGATTATTGCGCTTGGCGAGCAGTATAATAAGCCTGTGGCAGCTACCTGTGATGTGCATTTCTTAAATCCGGAGGACGAGGTATACCGCCGTATCATCATGTCCTGTAAGGGCTTTGCCGATGCGGACAATCAGGCTCCGCTGTATTTTCGCACGACAGAAGAAATGTTAGAGGAGTTTTCCTATCTCGGAAGAGAGAAAGCGGAAGAGGTAGTGCTTGATAATCCGGAAAAAATTTTTCATATGGTGGACCGTGTATGCCCGATTCATCCGGATAAATGTCCGCCGGTCATTGAAGATTCGGACAAGACGCTTCGAAAAATCTGTTACGACAAGGCGCATTCCATGTACGGAAACCCTCTGCCGGAAATCGTGGAGAGTCGTCTGGAGCATGAGCTGACTTCCATTATCAAGAACGGATTTGCCGTAATGTATATTATTGCACAGAAGCTTGTATGGAAATCAAACGAGGATGGCTATCTGGTAGGCTCCAGAGGTTCGGTTGGCTCCTCCTTTGTTGCTACCATGTCCGGTATTACAGAGGTAAATCCGCTTCCGGCCCATTACTATTGCCCGGACTGTTTTTTCTCGGATTTTGACTCGGAGGAGGTAAAGGATAGTCAGAAGCGTGGGTTGTCCGGGTGTGACATGCCGGACCGTGTATGTCCGAAGTGCGGCAGACCTTTGGTAAAGGACGGGCACGATATTCCGTTTGAAACTTTCCTTGGATTCTACGGCGATAAGGAGCCTGATATCGACCTTAATTTCTCCGGAGAATACCAGGCAAAGGCCCATGACTATACG
>JAQXOR010000176.1 GCA_029099805.1 Lachnospiraceae bacterium | reverse complement strand
ACAATATATAAGCAATCAGTGTGTGACTTGTCTTGTGAATATTTTGGGAAAATAAGAGGATGCCATCAAATAGACGAGAGGAAATGCACTGAAATGCAGAATAAAAAACTTAAAGAGATGGGTATAGATTAGGCAATAAATGTGCCGTTTTATTGAGAGGTGAAAAGATGGTAAATAGGGTAGAAACGATTGAATTGAGTGGATGGAATCTAGCCGAAGTAACAAATGAATTCGAAGTTGATGTTAAAAAGAAAATTGATGAAGGATGGAAATTATTATCTCATTCACGTTATTCTAACGGATGTGAGGAATATTGCATAAGGTACAATATGGTGAGATTGTTTCCATATGATAAAAATGAAGTTTGATGGAGGAAAATGATATGGCAAAAGGATTTGGGGTTAGTCCAATTACTAATACGATTTATTATGGTACACAAGATCCCAAAAAACATATGTGGACTGGTAAAAAAGAAAATGTAACAGATGATGCAATTGGAGCAGTATATGAATGGTTTATTGGGAATATGGATGGGAAGGAAGAGTATTCCATTACATATCCAGACACTGAGTTTGAATTGGTAATGAGAAGAAAGAAATAGAATATTATTTTTAACAGGAGGTGTTCATATGCGTAGCAATAGTGTGCCTAAAATGCCAGTGGATATTCCCATGCCGCCGATTAAGTGTATGAACGAGAAGTCGAAAATTAAAAGAGTTTATGAAGATGATTCGTGGGTGATTGATTTAATAGACGGTAAGGTTAGAGTTTCGTATTTCGAGGACTGTCATTTTGTAGATGAAATTATGATATCTAAAGATACTTTTAAGGAGTGAAACATGAGTAAGTTTTTTGATGATACGATGCAAGGATTATTAGAGGCTGCGGGAATTGAAAACTCTGAAATACCAAAGCATAAGAAAAAAACTAAATCATCAACCTCAAAGTCAAGTAATAAGTCCAAACACAAGCATGAATATACTGAATGCCTCTTTATTGAAAGGGAGCATCCACATCGAGGTACGTATTGTACCATTTGCGGAAAAATTGGAGACATTCATTTCTTTGAAGCAGAGAGAACTGAACAAGGTTATTATAGGCAGCTTGATTATGATGAAGTATATGAGTTATACAAACATTTGGAGCAGGTGCGGATTGATGACATCTTTCAAAAGTTTGTACCGGTAAATAGAGAATAGATGAAAGATTCATTTTATTAGAATAGAAAGGTGGATGAAGAAGATGTATGTAGAGAATATAGTTATAGGAAAACCAATTGTAGAGCCATTTACAATGTTTTCACTTGATGAAGATGATTGGAATAGAGTAGGTAGAGATAAGACCTACTACACGGAAGAAAGATTCTTACCAAAAATTCTAGTTGATATTGGTATCTATCCATCTGTTAGCGAGATAAGAAGGAATAAACCGGAACTAATGGTTGAGTTAAACAAGCTGGATTTTATTGAGAATCTGAAGGTTAGTAAGAAGAGAAGATTGTGGATATTGGTAGGTGAGTAAATATGACATTAGAAGATATAAGAAATGATACAGAACATGATGAGTATATTTGCCACTATATAGACAAAGACGGAGAGACTGATTGGGTAGTTCTATCCAAACGTCAGATTTTGAATTACGAATGGGCACAGTTTTACTTTAATGGAGGATATAGAAATGGCAAGTAGAAAAGATTGTTCGTTGAGTGATACAACGGTTTTAAGAAATCTTATTCTTGAGAATCCTGAATTGCCGGTTATTATTTTTTGCGGAGAAGAAGCATGGACGGGTGAATATGGATATACTCAAGCCACTGCGAGTCGTGGAGAAATTGAATATCTTACTCTATATAGCGATCAGTGGATGGATGAGGATACATATGAAGATGCTCTATCAAATGATTTAGCATATGAAGAAGAGTATAAGGATTTATCCGATGAAGATTATGCAAAAATGATTCAAGAAAAAATCAAACAGACAGAGTTCGTAAAAACAATAGTTATTTGGGTAGGGTAGATAAATCAACTCTTTGGTTTGGTAGAAAGGAATAAATATGAGTGTAGATAGAAGATATTATTTAATTAACGGTTACGATTTAACCGGTATGGACTGTGACAAGTTAAAAGATTGGAAATGGACTGATGAGGGTGAAGATTATTTCTGTTATCAGAGAAAAGGTAAGATTCAGTTATTCGATGACCCCATGAGTGGTACATATTTGTATTTCGGATATATTCTTGGTGCTGGAGATCAATATGAATTTGAAACAGTCAAGATTGATTCTGAAGAAGTTGTTCGTAGTCGTGGATATGTAGAAGCAGAATTAATTAAGTTACAGGAGTTAGGAGTCATCACAAAAGACCCTAAGTTCATACCAAAGCTCGAACTAATTATGTTTGAAGAGTGTAGTTAATCAAATTTTGCTTTTATCGGAGGGCGAATGATTAAGTTAATAGAGCGAATTATTGATAACATAAGAGCTTTGATAATAGGTTGGAAAGTAATAAATGAATTAGAAGACGAACCTGTAGAGATGCGGAGGTGTAAATTATGACAAGAGAGTTAGTTATGAGCGAAACAGAATATGAGAATACTATGGAATCAATTAATGGAATTATTAGGATTGCGTCTCAGTCGTTTCCACGAACAGTAGAGGAGGCTCGAAAGTGTCTGAGCGAGATTGAGAAGTTAGCCTATAAGTTGCACAAGGCTGTGGAGTGCCATTACGACCACAATAGACGGTTTGGGTGATAGAACTAATATTTGATTTTGGAATCGAGGTGAGTAAATGCTTTGTTATCATTGTAAAAAAGCTGAAGACTGTGCGACATTTAGAAATCTTTATTCAATGTCAACTGATTTTGCCATTAATAAATGTCGTAATTATGTAGAAACAGAAGCAGATAAATATAAGCTTATAGCAGAAAATGATGAATTGATGAAATTAATATATGATTACTTTACTCATCAAGTTGTTGGTAATTACACAGATGAAGAAGTAAAGCAGGCTATTACAAGTGCCTTATGGAGCTTGTAATCAAATTAACATTTGGTCGGAGGTGGAAAATGGTTAAAACATTAATGATTGAGTATGAAATTTTCGAAGAAGAAAGAATCACTGTTTTATCAGTGGTGGATAGCGAAAAGGATATAGTGTTAAAAATGTTTAATGGTGTAGAAGCAGAAGAGTTATATAAAACCCTTACAGAAGATACGGACAATAAAAAACAAAGAGAATTTAATCAAGCAGAGTGTGATTGGAGATATAACGCAGCATGTACGGCTGACGCATATTGTGCAGAGGATTGCAATATGAAATGTCCATATAAGAAAGAGGAGCAATAAAAACAAAGTTTGATTTAAGGAGGAAAATAATTATGACAAAACAAAATCCAAAAATGATTTTAAATTTATCGGTAGAGAATGATGAATTAGAAGAAAAGGTTAAGATTGCAATGGACAAGTATGCAGAGCAATTAGTGTTAAAGAACCTTGATGATGCTATTTTGAAAATAGTAGATAAAAGAATCCAAAGATTGATAAATGCATCTTCTTGGGATAGTGAAAGAAAGATTCAGGGTGTAACCCTTGATCAGTTTGTAAAGGATAGAACTGAACAAGTGCTTGCAGATTTTATTGATAAAAATGCCAAAGAGCTTCTTGCAAAGAAGTTGGCTTCGTTATTGTAGTGAATAAAATAACACTTTGGTTGGAGAAAAGTATGATTAGAGAATTGAAAGCAAAGATAATAAATGAAATTTATTTTAAAAGATTTCTGTGGGAGAATCACGCACATTGGAGATACTTTTTACCACGTTGGGTAAATCGTATTATAGACAAATTTCAAAAGAAATAAAAGCAGCATTTCATAAGGAGGTAATATGTGGATACATATTTTAACATTAATTTGCGGTATTATCGGTGCCATCTTTTGGTTTAACTATGATTATTGGTCAGATGAACATTTATGGAATATTTGTTTCGGATTTCTTTTAGGGTATGGCGGTTCTTGGTTAATAATTCTATTGATTTATAAAATTATAGATTTAATAAAATGTATTTTAAAATGAAATCAGAGTTTGATTAACGGAGGTGAATTATGTTTACTGTATACGATAAGAAAAAAACAGAAAAGACCTATGTTGTTACACCTTCTAATGGAGGCTTCCGGAAAGAGTTTATGGATGTCCCGGCAGAAACAAAGGTATACTCTGTAAGAGATGATAAAAGCGGCTATCCGCAGTTTCTTATTTATGAGGATAATCAGTGGAAATGGGTTAGTGCGAAGAGATTTCAGATTTACAGATAAAGAGAATACTCAATATAGGAGATGTGTTATGATTAAATTATTATATACTGGATTGAAAGTAGCTATACCAGATGTTGAGAAACATATATATACCAGCTTACTGGATTCATACCGAAGGAATAAATTCTTATTTGTTACAAAAGTAGATGATAAAAACGATTGTGTTTATGTATCCTATGCCCCTGAAGGAGCTATAGTAGAGAAGATTGGTATAGAGTTTGTAAATCCTATTTATGACAGAGATTTATACGATGTGTTGAAAGAAAAAGCATATAAATGTTACACTCTTGAAACCGAGATAAGACATATTAAACAGGCAATTGAAGAAAAGACAACTAAATAATATTATTTGGGTATTGACAAATGATACAGAAGATGATATAGTATACACATAATAACTAAACAATATTATTCACGGAGATGAAAATGTTTAAGAATAAACAAAAAGAAATTATTTTAATCACATTACTTGGAGTAGTATTGGTTATAGGGCTTTGTTACGCAAGCTTTTCAAAGAAAAAGCTAGAGCCGATTACTCCGACCCCTGTTACAACATTAACGCCAACCCCTACGCCGTTACCCACGCCGACTCTGGAACCAACTCCAACAGCGACACCGGTACCAATGAATACACCAACCCCAGAGCCAATAGTCACTCATCCGTTTGCAACTTCCCATTCATTGTATACAGAGTTTACGGAAGAAGAGTTGGAATTATTATTTAGAATAGTAGAAGCGGAAGTGACCGGTGGAACTGTTGAAACCAAAGCCAATGTAGCTTCTGTTATATTTAATAGACTGGAAGCAGGATGGTGGGATGGCGACCTAAAGTCAAATTTGTTGGCAAGAAATCAATTTGAAGTCGTTGCAAATGGTAGATATAAAATAGTAGAAATTACAGAGAGTACTATGCTTGCGTGTGAAAAGGCATTTAAGGGCGATACTGCACAAGGGGCTTTGTTTTTTGATAGTACAGGTGGAAAATCGTGGGCTGCCAAAAATCTAACATGGATATTTAGAGACGCAGCTAATCATGATTTTTATAAATAATAACAACTAAACAATATTATTAAAAGGAGTGAAAACATGGTAATAAGTAATGTACATGTGTACGGATTAGAGAATGCAATTCGTGGAAGTAAGTTTCCAATGGCAGTTGATATTGAAAAGCTTAATGGAGATCTTGTACCGACCACTTACAAGCTTGGTAATGCTGCACCGGGAAGCGGACACGACCAGTTTATGACCGGGATTATTGTACAGTTTGACTTGACCTTTACGGTGAAGGCATGGACAGAAGCGGAGCGGTATCATTTCCTTGATTTTATTTCCAGTCAGTCCACCATGCACCGCATTGCAAAGTTTGATTTAGACAATCAATACAGTGAGTATACGGACAAGCGTATGATTGCCATTATGAATGAGTTAAAGGATAAGTATAACGAGACCAATGATCCGGAGGATTATTTGCGTCTTCTGTACTCCAACCCTTGCGGCTTTAAACTGACGGCGGCTATGACCACCAATTATCGCCAGTTAAAGACGATTTATACCCAGAGAAAAAATCACAGGCTTCCGGAGTGGAGAGAGTTTTGCGCATGGGTTGAAACTCTGCCGTATTTTAAGGAATTGTGTTTAGGGAAGGAGAATGTTGAATGATTATCTTAGTAGGTAAATCGGGTAGTGGTAAAACAAGTATACAAGAAGAGCTGATTAAAGATGGTAAGTATAAAAGAGTGGTTACATATACCACTAGATCAATGCGTGAGGGAGAAATTGATGGTGTTACTTATCATTTTATTTCATCTTGCGAATTTCTTAAAAAGCAATCTGAAGGATTCTTTGTAGAGACTACATATTATGATGTTGCTTCAGGAGAGCGTTGGTTCTACGGCACATCTTCTGAATGCTTCAATGATGATAATAGTGTTCTTATTATGAACCCGGATGGTATTAAAGCAATCAAGGGGCGTAAGGATATTAATTATACTATCTTCTATATTATGTGTGATAATAAAACCTTAAAGAAGCGTTTAAAGAAGCGTGGAGATAATCCGAAGGAAGCAAAGCGTAGATTAAAAGCTGACAAAAAGGATTTTAAAAACATTGAAGCTTTGTGTGATTACACCATTATGAATGGAGATAATTGTACTCCTAAAGATGTAGTAGGAATGATTGATTTCTTTTATGAACAAGATAGGAGAGGTGAATAATTAGTTTTTCGTGAATTACAATAATACAAAAGAAAATCTTTTCATTGAAAATAGTAAGGATATTTATTGCATTACAAATTTGATAAATGGTAAACAATATGTTGGGCAATCGAAAAATCCAACAGAAAGATTTAAAGAACATTTAAGAACTAATGACAATTTACCAATACATAAAGCAATATCAAAATACGGAAAAGAAAATTTTAAGTTGAACATATTAGAATATAAAACGATTGAATATAACGAAAGAGAAAAGTATTGGATTAAACAATTAAACACTCTTGTTCCAAATGGATACAACGTAACAGAAGGTGGAGAAGGATATCCACATTATAAAGGATGTAATATGTATAATTCTGCTATTAATGAAAATGATTTATTTGATATTTTTAATGAGTTATTGAATCCTAAATTAACAATATCTGATATTGCCCAAAAACATAGAGTAAGAGAAAGTGTTATTTATTCGATTAATTATGGGACATCATATATGCAAGATAATTATACTTATCCAATTAGAGACAAAAATTTTGTTAATAGATATATTTTGAATTTACTGTTAACACAACAATATACTATTGATGAAATCAGTGATTTAGTATGTTTATCAAAATCAACAGTTAAAGCAATCAACAATGGAAGCAGATATAGACAACATAATATTTCATATCCAATTTTAGATAATCAATATGTATTAAAAGAAGAATGCATAAGAAAAAAAATAAAATCATTACTTGAAAACGAACCTGATATTTCTATTTCACAAATTGCAAAAATGTTTAATACAACAAAATTTGCAATAAACGCATTTAATCAAGGTAATAGTTATCATAATAAATTATGGAATTACCCATTAAGAAAAACTGATGCCAGAACAAGATTTTTTTCTGAGGAAGAAAAAGAAAATATTGTAGAAATGTTATTAGACCCGTATGTTTCTAAGAAGGATATTCTGAAAAAATACAATCTTGGACTACGTGTTCTTAACAAGTTTAATAATGGAGACGAAGGATATCGAATTGATAATATTAAATATCCGATAAGATTATTTCGAAAAAACATATTTGTTAAACCGAAGGGGGGATAATATATGAGTCATAAACTACAATTGTTTATTGACTTTGACTGACAATACATTGGTTAATACTATTGCCACAATAACAAAGTTATATAACGAAGATTTTCAATGGTATTCGAAATTCAGACCGATAGATTGGCATGATGTTAAGACTTGGGATTTTGAGGAACTGGAATTAGCTTCAAAAGATTATATCAATCATTATTTCAATCAACCTCGGTTCTTCAGAGAAGCAATTCTTATGGATAATGCATTGGAAGTAATCAATAGGTTACACCAAAGAGGACATGAAATTATTTTCTGCTCAATGTGCTATTCACCGAATGGAAGAGGAAAAGAGCTGTTTTTAAAAGGACTATTTCCGTATGCAAAGTTTATTAATGTGGATATGAAGAAGTACTTGGATAAAAGTCATATTAATATGAATAGTTATACTTCTTTATTCGTAGATGATTCCGGAGAGAATCTTGAAACCAGTAATGCTGCAATTAAGATTTGCTTTGGTGATTTATTCCCATGGAATGAGAACTATGATGGAGATCGTTGCTATAGTTGGTTGGATTTAGAACATTATATTGAAGATTTGGAAAACGAAAATTTGGAGGAATTAACAGAAGATGAAGATGCAAATTAAAATCGGTAATTTTGACCGGGTGAAAGAGTTTGTAGAGCTTGTGAGATATTTTGATAGTGACTTATTCTTAAAACACGGCAGATATGTAATTGATGCTCAAAGTATCATGGGAATTTTAAGCATAAGTTTTGATAAGGTGTTGGAGCTTGAGATTATTGAAAAATCTGCCGGAGAAAAGGATAAGCTTCACTTGTTAATGAAGGAACATGGTTTTTTAGTTGATTAAGGAGGACTTATGAAAGTACTAAAGCGTGACGCGACATTGGTTGATTTTCAGTGTGAAAAAATAACGAATGCAATTTTAAAGGCTATGAAAAACGGCAGTGGTATTGTGAAGCCCAAGATTGCAGAAGATATTGCTACTGAAATCTACGAGGAATCTAAAGACAAAGAGGAGATTAGCATCTCTGAAATTGAACAGATGGTGTTTGATAAGTTGATTTCTAAGAAGCAGAGATTAACTGCAAGAGCTTACGAAGGTTATAGAAGTATTAGAGAGTTTCAGAGAGAGGAAAACGAACTCGATGATGTGGTATATGGAATTGTTGAAGGTACAGACAAGGAAGTATTAGATGAAAATTCCAATAAGAATGCTTATATCGCACCAACTCAAAGAGATTTGATTGCTGGTGAATTAAGTAGAAATTATTCAAGAAGAAATCTTCTCCCAACTAATATTACACAGGCACATGATGAAGGTATTATTCATTTTCATGATGCGGATTATTTTGTACAACATATTCATAATTGTATGTTAGTCAATCTTGAAGATATGCTTCAAAATGGAACTGTTATCAATACAAAAATGATTGAGAAGCCAAAGAGCTTTCAGACTGCTTGTACAGTAGCTACTCAGATTGTTCAACAAGTGGCAAATTCTCAATATGGTGGACAAACTATCACACTTTCTCATCTTGCCCCATTTGTAAGAATTAGTAAGGAAAAATGGGAAAAGAAGATTACTAAGGACTTTGAAGAATTAGGCGTAGAAGTTTCTAAGGAACATATTGATTATATTGTAAGCAAGAGATTAAAGGAAGAAATTGAAAGTGGTATTCAAACGATTCAGTTCCAGGTAAATACATTCAATACTTCTAATGGTCAAAGTCCATTCTTAACCATATTCATGTACATTAGTGAAAATCCGGAGTACGAAGAAGAAACGGCTATGCTAATCGAAGAAGTGTTAAGACAAAGATATATTGGCATGAAGAATAAGGTTGGTGTTCTTGTAACTCCGTCTTTCCCAAAGCTTATTTTCGTTTTAGACAACAACAATGTACCAAAAGATAGTAAATATTATTATTTAAAGCAATTAGCATGCAAATGTGTTGCTAAGAGAATGATGCCAGATTTCATTTCTGCTAAGATTATGAGACAGAATTATGATGGAGAAGTATTCCCATGTATGGGATGCAGATCCTTCTTGTCTAACTGGAAAGATGAAAATGGTAAGTATAAGTGGTACGGACGATTTAATCAAGGCGTAGTTACCCTCAACCTTGTTGACGTAGGCTTATCGGCAGATAAGGATATGGACAAGTTCTGGGATATTTTAGACGAGAGATTAAAGTTATGTTATCAAGCATTAATGTTAAGACACGAAAGACTAGAAGGTACAAGTACTACTGTTTCTCCTATTCATTGGCAGTATGGTTCTATTGCGAGACTATCTGAAGATGACACGATTGATGAGTTATTACACAATGGATATTCCACAATTTCTCTTGGTTATGCCGGATTATATGAATGTGTATTATCTATGCTTGGCGTATCTCATACCACTGAGGAAGGCGAAAAGTTTGCTTTAAAGGTAATGAATAAGCTTAAAGCTACTTGTGATAAGTGGAAGAAAGAAACTGGTATTGGATTTGGTTTATACGGGACTCCATTAGAATCAACCACATATAAATTTGCAAGAAAACTAAGAGATAGATTCGGTGTTGTCGAAGGTATTACTGACAAGGATTATATCACTAACAGCTATCATGTTAATGTAAGAGAAGAGATTGATGCGTTTAGAAAGCTAGGTTTCGAGGCTCAGTTCCAAAAGATTAGCTCTGGTGGTGCAGTAAGTTATGTAGAAGTAACAAACTTAAATAATAATTTAGAAGCTATTGAGCAGCTTGTGGATTATATGTATGATACGATTCAGTATGCAGAAATCAACACTAAGTCAGATTATTGTCATGTTTGCGGTTTTGATGGAGAGATTCTTTTAGATGGAAATTTAGAGTGGTATTGCCCAAATTGCGGTAATCGTGACCATAATAAGATGAATGTTTGTCGTAGAACTTGTGGATATTTGGGCGATAATTTCTGGAACGTTGGAAGAACTCAAGATATTAATGACAGATACATTCACCTAGATAATCACATTATGAAAGAAGGATGTTGATGAGATACAATCAGATAAGAGAATGTGATATTGCAAATGGAGAGGGCATAGGGGTTGCCCTCTTCGTACAGGGATGTCACTTTAAATGTAAAAATTGTTTTAACTCCGAAACATGGGATTTCAATGGAGGCAAAGAATGGACACCAGAGGTAAAAGAAAAATTTTTAGAATTGGTGGATAGACCATATATTAACCGGGTGTCAATTCTCGGAGGAGAGCCTTTAGCAAACGAAAATGTGCATGATGTGCTAAATTTAGTATCGGAAATCAATGGTCGATACAACACACCACAACATATAGTGTGCAAAGATACGACAGACCACAATATATTGCACGAAAAAGACAATCAAATCTACATTTTATTGTCTGACAAAAAAATCTGGATTTACTCTGGATTCACTTTCGAACAAATTATGTATCCGGTAGTTACCAGTGATTGGAATCCTGAGAGAGACGAAATAATCCAAGAGCGTAAAAATATTCTCTCAAAGTGTGATGTACTTGTAGATGGTAGATTTGAAGAAGATAAAAAGGATTTGTCACTTAGATTCCGCGGCAGCTCCAATCAGCGCTTGATTGATTTAAAAGAAACGTTTAGAAAGGGAGAGATTGTTTTATGGAAGTGAAAGTAAACATTGCAACCTACAATTTTTCTACAAAAGGATTTTGGTACAACAATGATGGATATGATGCCTTTTATATTCATCGGTTTCCAATAGTAAAACATAACCGTGTGACTACATTGGAGGGAGTATTCACCATTTCTGCGGAGACGGGAGAAGGTGTTGTGGATGTATATGATATGAATCATAATGTATACGCTCCATTCTACCATATAAGCAGTGGTAATTATGACACAATTCTGGAGTTGATTTACACGCAAATTAATAAAGAGTTGAAGAGATTGGGGATTAAGAAGAATGACAAAAGAGCGGTACGAAACACTAAAAAAAGGTGATACTCTATATTTTGCTAGAATCATGCCTTCGTTTGGATATTACGAAATTCATGATGTCCAAGTTGTAACTAAGTACGACGATCATTGTACTGTCACTGAAAAGAAAACGAAACAAAGTTTTCTGTTTAATATTGATAACGCATTAAAACAACTTTATATCAAAAGAAATGAGGCTTTAGATTTTCTCAAGATAGAAAAAGAAAAGAACAAAAACACAAAAGTATATGCTGCGGCAAAAGAGGAAAGAGAGGAAAACGCTAGTGAATAGAGTAGCAAAATTTGAAAAAGTTAGTTACGAGCAGTTTAGAAAGGATATGATTGAAACCTTCAATTTGGATGTGCATGGTATTGATGGCATTACTACTGAGAATCTTATAAAGAAACTTTATGATGAAATTAAATTACCACAGAGAGCGACAGGCGGTAGTGCCGGTTATGACTTCTTTGCTCCGTATGATTTAAATTTCCCGCCGAACAGAACTAATAAAATCCCTACCGGCATTAGAGTAAAGATGAACGACGATTACGTACTTATGTGTTTCCCACGTAGCGGTCTTGGATTTAAGTATCGTATGAGACTCGATAATACCGTAGGAGTAGTAGATTCCGATTACTATGGTTCTAACAATGAGGGACACATCTTCTTAAAGATGACAAATGAGACTCTTGATGGTAAGGAACTCAAGATTCATCAGGGTGATGCATTTGCTCAAGGAGTATTCCTTCAATATGGTATTACCGTAGATGATGAAGCAGACGGTATTCGCAACGGTGGTTTCGGTTCCACCGACCGTAAGGAATAATTCTTTCAAATTAGTCAATACTTCTGATGACTGGAGGGATTTGTTTGAGAGATAGAGTAGAAGTCCCAATCTCGCAGAAGTACAACCTTACTCTAGAAGAAGCTGCGGAGTATTTCAATATAGGTACAAACAGGCTTAGGGAAATAACCGATGAAAATAAAACCTCAATGGTTATCATGGTTGGAACCAAGAGATTGATTAAACGAAAGAAAATGGAAGAGTATTTGGACAAGATAACGGTATTATGATATTAGACTTGAAAAGAAGCATTGTTTATAGTATAATATTTATATTATAGCAATGCTCTTTTCGATTTTTCGAAAGGAGAATGATTATGGCTCAAGCCAAAAGAAAAGATACTAAAGGTAGAGTACTTGAGAAAGGAGAGAGTCAAAGAAAAGACGGTACTTATATGTACCGGTGGACAGATGCAAGTCAAAAAAGACAAACCGTATATGCTAAGACACTAAACGAGCTTAGAGAAATTGAACTGGAAGTAACAAGAATAGAAGAAATATCAAATCTTTCTTGGGAAAAAGGTAAGCTTAAAGTAAGAGAACTTGTGGCGTTATACCGAGAAATTCACAAAAATGCCAAGTTAACCACTCAACAAAAGTACAAATACTTTGATGGGCTTATAGAGAAGATTAATCTTGGGGATGTGCAAATCAAAGATATAAAAACATCTACTGCTAAAAGCTATATGTTGCTTCTAAGTGGTATGGGGTACTCCTATGGGAGTATACAGGCATTTAAATCAACTTTGTCACCAATATTTCAAATGGCAGTTGAAGATGACTATATTATTAAGAATCCATTCAATTTCCAATTGTGTAATATCATTGATGATGACAGAAAAGAAAGAACAGCAATGACACATGAACAAGAAAGAGATTACCTAGAGTTTGTTAAGAATCATGGTATATTCCGGCACTCTTATGAAGACATCTTGATATTGCTTAGAACGGGTATGAGAGTAAGTGAATTATACGGGTTAACCTTTAAAGACTTGGATTTTAAAAACAGAAGAATATACGTAAACAAACAGCTACATTATTTAGAAGGTAAATATGTTATAATGACAACCAAAAGTAAAGCTGGTGTGAGAACCTTGGCTATGGACGAAGAGGTGCGTAAAGCCTTTATGAAAAAGTTCGCAGAACCAAGACCAAAGGTTGAATTTGTCGTAGATGGATATAGCGGATTTGTTTTCATGAATAGACAAGGAAGACCCAAGATACGAAAGAACCTTCAAATGACTATGAGAGAAATTAAGCTCAAACGAGAAAAGCAAGGGCTTACAGATTTCTCTGAGATAACCCCACATGTGCTTAGACATACATTTTGTAGTAGAATGATCGAGAATGGGATAGACCCTAAGACACTACAGATATTAATGGGTCATTCAGACATTGGAACTACCTTAAATATTTACACCCATGTCGATCCAGAAGTGGCTGCAAAGAGCATGGAAACTATCATGTTAGCTCGTGTCGCAAACCATTGATTTTACTGGGTTTGAAGCACTTTTTGGTGTAAATTTTTTTCATACATCATTTTACACCAATTTTTACACCAATTTCGTAAAAGATATGGGGACTTACGAAGACTTATGAGAGGGTTCAAAGTATAGCAAATACGCAGAAATCCGGTATTTAAGCCACTTTCAGGCACCCGATAATTATTAGGCGGCGAGATGGTTCGTCAGATGATTAAGCGTCAGGAAGAGTCTATGTCCGGTAAGTAAGAAAAGGTTAGGGTCGTCACAATTAAGTGGCGGCCCTAGTTTTTTTGTCCCAATTGTGAAATATATGTTGCAATTCAATCCAAGATGCGATACACTAAAGTCATATTATTGTGCATGTTCGGAGGATGAGCGATGAGGGTGATTGCGGGTTCCAGGCGGAGTATCCGTCTGACCACGGTAAAAGGAGATAAAGTTCGTCCTACAACGGACCGGATAAAAGAGACATTGTTTAATATATTGCAGCCGGATATTCCGGGAGCCAGCTTTTTGGATTTGTTTTCGGGGAGCGGTGCAATCGGGATTGAGGCACTGAGTCGCGGTGCAAAGGAAGCGGTACTGGTGGAACAGGACAGGGACGCACTTTTCTGTATTCAGGCCAATCTAAAAGCAACCCGGTTCGAAGCAGAGGCTCAGGTAAGAGCCGGAGAGGTACTTTCTGTACTTCGTACGTTGCAGCATGCACCGTTTGATTTGATTTTTATGGACCCGCCTTATGGGTATGGCTGGGAGAAAAAAGTACTTGCCATATTAAGTGAGGCCTCCTACGTGGACGAGTATACAAAGATTATTGTGGAAGGTCTGGCGGATATGGATATGTCCTATGCAGAGGCTATGGGGTTTTCCATTTACCGGATAAAAAGCTATGGGTCCAATCAACATATTTTTTTGGAAAAGAGGAAATCATGAGAAGAGGAATTTATCCCGGGAGCTTTGACCCGGTCACGCTCGGACATCTGGATATTATCCGGAGGGCATCTGAACTGGTGGATGAGCTGGTAATAGGGGTTCTGAAAAACAGTACAAAAAAGAATCTGTTTACAACAGAAGAACGCATAGATTTATTAAAACGTGTAACTGCCGATATTCCGAATGTACGTATTATTTCCTTTGACGGGTTGTTAGTGGATTGTGCAGTTAAGTACGGAACACATACTATTATCAGGGGGCTGCGGGCAGTCACGGACTTCGAATATGAGTTACAGCTGGCTCAGACAAACAAACGATTACGTCCGGATGTTGATACGGTTTTTTTAACTACAAATGTGGAATATGCATATCTGAGTTCCAGTATTGTCAGAGAGATTGCAAGCTACGGCGGAGATATCAGTCATTTTGTCCCGCAGGTTATTATGGATGATGTGTATAAAAAAGCGAAACGAGGAGAGGCAGTATGAGTACAAAGCGAATTGAGCAGTTAATCGAGGAAATCTTTGAGTTTGTAGAGAGTTGTAAGGCATCGGCATTTTCCGGCTCCAAGGTAATTGTACCGAAGGAGGAGCTCTACGATCTGTTGGATGAACTGCGCTTAAAGGTACCGGAGGAGATTAAGCGCTGTCAGAAGATGATTGCAAACCGTGACGCGATTATCGCAGATGCGGAAGATAAAGCGGCAGCTATCGAACAGGCCGCAAGATCACAGGCCCAGATGCTGGTTAACGACAATGAGATTACACAGCAGGCATATTATCAGGCAAATGAGATGGTACGTCAGGCAACAGAGCATGCAGAGGCTCTTGTGGCGCAGGCTCAGGAGGAGGCGATGCAGATTCGTCAGGGGGCTCTCGGGTATACGAACGATATGCTTGGTCGTGTCGAACAGTTACTTGCTTCGTCTTACGAGATAACAAAGAACCGTTCGGATGCCATGCTGGAATCGATGCGCCAGAATCTTGAAATTGTGGCTGCAAACCGCAGGGAATTAAACGGAGAAGCGGAGCCGCAGGAGATGGGGCAGGAGCCAATGACCGGACGTGCGCAGACCGATGATGATTTTGACTTTGATGAAAATACGTTTCTTGATAATATAGAGAATACGGAAGAGTAGTCCGGATTGCGCAATACGGTGGAGTGTTTTTTGTGAGATATGGGGAGGCAGTATAGGTATCAGTGTATCCGCAGATAAACAACCATCAGTATTCCGGCAAGGAGACCGGCGATTGCTTTTGTGAGAAGATAGTGTGCGAACGGGAACCCGGTTCCTGCCAGCACACTTTTTGTTTGTGCGGCGGCAGAAAGCCCACCGAAGGCTACAAATCCGGTGATTAGGGAAATTAAAAGAGAATCCGGCAGCGGGAGGGCACTAAGGGCAGCACTTCCGGTTGTTATTTCCAGAAAAGACCCGGCACAGGCAAGTACGAATGCCGGAAGAGGCAGCTTTGCGAAAAGATTTGCCAAAACGGAAAACAGAATGATATAGCCACCGACTCGGGAAAGGATTAAAAATGACTGTTCAATGGCAGAATCCAGCAAAACGAAGGAAAATGAAAAAGGTTTTTGAGAATCGTCGATAGGAGATTCGGGGGTGTTTGATTGCTTCGGACGTAACAGAATGGCTGCAAAAACAGATGAGAGTGTCACAATACAGAAGAGCGGGTACCTAAGATGGGGCTGATTCAGAATAGAAACGGAAATAAACCCTAACAGAAATAGAGGGCTTGGATTATTACAGAGGGGAAGAAGATACTGCCCCTCTGATTTTGTAATACGACCGGATTCTACAAGGGCGGCAATTGTCCTGGCACCCACAGGAAGACCGGAAAGCAGTCCGATGACAATAGCGTAACAGCCGGACGGCGAACATCGGAATACAGGAGAGAGCAGGGGAGCCAGATGTCGTGCGATGCTGTCGGAGAGTCCTGTGGATAACAAAAGCGCAGACAAAATCAGAAACGGCAAAAGGCTTGGCAATACCTGATGAAACCAAAGGGAAAGACCGTTTCCTGCACCGGTAAGGGCTGTGGAAGGAAACAGTAAGAGGCAGCATAAAAAGCAGAGAATACATATCTTTATAAGGTAAGGGCGTATGTTACGGAACAAAGCCATGTGGGAGCCTCGTCTATATCCCGGTATTTGTGATAATATATGAAAAATCGTCCGGCAAAAGAACACCGTACTTTTGATTTACCACATGATTATAAAGATCGGTTGCCGCAATATCGTAGGAAAGAAGTTCATTCTCGAACTCGTTACATCGTCTCGCCTTTTGGGCAAGCTTTGTAAGAATCGGCAGGGAAGCGCTTTTTTTCATTGCTTTCAAAAGAGGTGTTGCACTCTCGCGAAAGCCAAGAATTCTGGCATAGCAGATTTCATTGGACCGGAATGATTCCAGGGCATCTTTTCTTAAATCGAACAGGATGTGTAAGAGACAGCGTTCGATACGGGTACGGGTATACTGTCTTGTCTTCATATGCGCCAGAAAGGCTTCGTAATCGCAGCACGGAAAACGCTTACTGAGACGTCCGGCAAGCTCTGTGGAGACATCCGCATAAGAAGAAAGCAGCTCTTTTTTTTGCAGGATGGCATAGCGGTATAAAAGAAGAAAATCTTCGGCAAATACCGGAGTATATGCTTTGTTCACAAGAAGAGCCGCAGCGGCTTCGGGAAGCTCGGAAAGGAAAGCTTCCGGGAAAGCGGTGCCGGGGAGTAATAACCTGCGAAGTGCCGTTGCAGAGGAGAAGCGTTCGGAAGAGACTGTGATATCGTGGTATGCGGCGCCTGACCGCGGGATGGTAAATGGCTTGATACTGCTTTTTTTGCGATGCAGTGCCTTGCAGTATTCTAAACCAAGCAGGGCGTTTGGCGTGTTTAAAAGTGAGAGTGCTTCTTTGCTTAAAAACGGACGTGCCGCCTCCTGTCTTGCCCGCGGAAAGGTAAGACCTGCCCGAAGACCCTCCTGTAAGGCAGATTTAAAGGTGAGCGGTTCCGCACAAAGAAAAGCAGCTGTATCAGTGTAAAGGGACATGGATACGTCTGCCTCTGTTCCGAAGCAGAGAAAATCTACGCATCCCAGCTTATCTAATATAGTAATGGCACCTTCCGCAAAATATTCCGCACTGCCGGTTGCATAGCAGAAGGGGAGCTCAAGCACGACATCTGCTCCGCAGGCCAGGGCGCATTCCGCCCGCGTAAATTTATCAAGGCAGGCAGGAATGCCGCGTTCGGTAAAATCTCCGCTCATTACGGCAATGATATAATCAGCCCCGGTAATACGGCGGGTTTCTTTAATATGATGTTCATGTCCTTTGTGAAAAGGATTGTATTCGACGATGATTCCTGCGACCTTCAAGGGAGTTCCTCCTGTTTATCATACGGATATTGGATAAATACCGGAAAATACTGTGTCTGTCTGCCTTATGGGCGTATATGCTTATAGTAATAGATGGCAAGCTGGGTGCGGTCTCGCAATTCCAGTTTTTCGAGGGTGCTGCTCAGGTAATTTCTGACGGTACCCTCGGAAAGAAAGAGAGTAGCTGAAATTTCTTTATTGTTTAGACCTTCGGCAACCAGCTTCATGATTTCAAATTCCTTTTCGTTTAGCGGAAATTCAGAAACATCCGGCTCCTTTGTGACGGTAAGAATATCCGGAATTTTTCGGACAACCTCACTTCCGAATACATTTTGACCTCCATATACGGCATGAAGAGCCGGAACAATGCTTTCAAAGTCCTGCTTTAAAAGATAGCCTTTTGCACCGAGCCGCAGAGCGCGGACTATATACTCGTCATCGGAAAAGGTAGTTAAAAACAAGATTTTTGCTGCCGGGTCAAAGCTTAGAATCTCTGTAGCAGCATCCAGTCCGTTCATGCCTTCCATGCGGATGTCCATAAGAAGAATGTCCGGACGGTATTGTTGATAGAGCGCGATTGCCTGAATCCCGTTATTTCCAAGTGCCGAAACCGAAATATCCGGCTCCGCTTCCAGAATTGTCTTTAAAGAAATACCGACGACGCGGTCGTCATCTACAATTACTACATTCATAAGTGAATTCCTCCGGGATAAGAGAGTATATTAAGCGTGCTTCTTCGGAATGGATACAAAAATATGAAACCCGTTCTGCGTGGAAAAACGAATGGTTCCGTTTAACGAGGCAGTCCGTGCCTGCATATTTTCCAGCCCCATTCCGCTACTATCCGCCGGAACCGAGCAGTCGGTACCGTTATCTGCGATGGAAAGACAGTAAAGAGAGGTGTATTCCTTCATGCTGATACGAATCGTATCGGCATTACTGTGCTTTGTAATATTGGACAGAGCTTCCTTTGTAATGGTAAGAAAGCAATACGTAACAGAAACCGGAAGCTCCGGCGAGATATCGTATTCGAAATGAGTGGTATATGCGGTATAGTCTGAGAGAAGCTGTCTGGCAGAAGTCTCCAAATCCAGTGCATCATCACGTAAATTATGGACACTGCTTCGAATTCCCTGCATGGCGGCATCCAGACTATCCTTTAACAATAATAAGGATTCATCCCCTTTTTTTACGGCCAGCATGGCACCCACCTGAAGAATGGCACGGGAAAGCAGATGTCCGACATTGTCGTGGATTTCTCTGGCAATGCGGGTACGCTCCTGTAAAGTGGCAATCTTTATTTCTGCGTCCTGATTTTCAATGAGAGACTGTGCTTTTTCACGCAGAGAAAGCTGTTCTTCCTTATCAGCATCCCGCAGGGTAATGAAGTCTGCAGACAGTCTGGAAAGCTGCCGCTCCTTATCCGCAAGCAGAAAGGAAAGGAAAAGCAGGAATAAAACCGTAAAAAAGGATGCCGGAGACTTCCAAAGCGGATAGGAAAGGGCAACCGGAAGCAGGGAGACGAGCGATACCGGAGTGCGTCGCTTGGAACAGAGCGGATAGGTAAGCGCCGGAAGGAAAACTAAGACATCCGGCACAAAAAGACTAAGGAGAACACCGGCACCGAATAAGATGCGGGAAAACGTAACGGAGGGAAAAAGCTCATCAAAGGCAAGGGAGATGAAAACACATAAAAGCAAAACAATCGGTTTTATGACAGGGTCTGCAGTCAGAAGAAGGACCAGACCGAAAAGCATCAATATAAGCTTGTCAATTATCCCTCGCACGTTAGTATCCCTCCTTTCTATTATTTAGTGTATCATATATTTCTCCTAAAAGAAAGTAAAAAAGAAATGACATTTGTCATAAGCGTCTTCTGACAATCGACACTGGAAAGTGACATCGTTGTCTGGTATCGTAGAGTCATAAGTTGTGAAGCCGTGTGAAAATGAAAGGAGACACTATGAATACAGTAGTAAGGATTGAAAATCTGGTAAAGCGGTATAAGGAACTGGTGGCAGTGGACCACATGAATCTGTCCATTGAGAAGGGAGAGGTATTCGGACTTCTGGGACCGAACGGAAGCGGAAAGTCAACAATTATCAACTGCCTGCTTTCCCTGACACAGTTTGACAAGGGCGAGATTTTTGTGTTTGGAGAAAGGATGCGTGCGGATAATTATTCCGTGAAGGGACGCATCGGTGTAGTATTACAGAATGTTGCGGTGTTTGATGAGCTGACGGTCTATGAGAACATTGATTACTTTTGCAGTCTGTATGTAAAGGATAAGGCAAAGAGAAAGGAACTGGTAAAGGAAGCCATTGCTTTCGTAGGTCTGGAGGAGTTTGTAAAGTTTTACCCGAAAAAGTTATCCGGAGGACTTCTTCGCCGTCTGAATATTGCCTGTGGTATTGCACATAAGCCGGAGCTGATTATTTTCGATGAGCCGACGGTAGCGGTAGACCCGCAGAGCCGTAATAAAATCTTAGAGGGAATTCAGGAACTGAACCGCCAGGGAGCAACAGTTATTTATACCTCACACTATATGGAAGAGGTAGAACAGATTTGCTCCAGAATTGCGATTATCGATAAGGGACAGCTGGTAGCGACCGGTACGAAGGAAGAGTTAAAGAGCATGATTCAAACCGGCGAGACCATCAGAGTGGAAGTGCCGGAATTAACCAGCGAGGTATTATTCGGTCTGGAGAAGCTTTCACATGTGCTTTCGGTAGAATACAATGACGGATTGGCTACGATTAAGTGCAGCGGCGGCAGACATAATGTATTACATGTGCTGGAGTATCTGAACACAACCGGCACCTCCTTCGGAAGAGTGTTTGCCGAGCAGCCGACGTTAAATGATGTGTTCCTTGAAATTACGGGTAAGGAACTGAGAGATGAAGTAAAGTAAGGGGGATGACCATGATTTATTATATGTACCGTGTAAAGCGGTTGTTTCGAAATAGGGTGTTGTTTTTCTGGTCCATTATTTTCCCTCTGGTGCTGGCTACATTTTTCAAGCTTGCCTTTTCTTCCATTACGGAAAAGGATTGGGGGTTTGAAACAATTGCGGTGGCGGTAGCGCCGGAAGAGGGGACGGTGCCGGACGAGACGCTGCTATCCTTTCTGGAGTCAATGGAGAATGAAGGAACGGCATATTTTGCGGTAACAAAGACCGATATGGAGAGTGCCGAGAAGTTACTTGCGGACAAAGAGGTAACAGCGGTGATTGTAACCGGAGAGGAGACAAAGGTATTGTTCCGGGAGAATGGTTTAATGCAGACCGTTGTGAAAACTGTTCTGGACGGGTATCTCCAGAGCAAGGACATATTTGTCGAGGCTGCCGTGAACGGTAAATTGGCAGAGGTAACGGAAGTGTTTTCTACGGAACTGGAAACTCTTAAAGTGAGAGAATTTAAGGGAGCCAGCAAGGATCCGATGATTCAGTATTTTCAGGCACTCATTGCAATGGCAAGTCTGTATGGTGCCATGTACGGTCTGACAAATACGAACGAGCTTAATGTAAAGAGTACGGATGTAGCGTCAAGACGTCTTGCAGCGCCGATGCGGAAGATACCGACGGTAATTGTGGATGTGGCAGCGGCATTTACGATTCAGTACGTACAGTTCCTGATTTTAATTACTTATTACACTTTGATTTTGCGGGTGGATTTCGGTGTGATAAATGGCTGGCTGTTCTTGGCCGGAGCACTCCACAGTCTGTTTGGCGTACTGCTCGGATACTTTATCGGCAGTGTTGTACAGAAGAAGGAAGGCGTACAGAATGCGATTATGATGGGAGGAGTAATGCTCAGCTGTTTCCTTGCCGGACTCATGGTTGGAAACCTGCGAATTATCATTGAACTTTCGGTACCGGTTATCAATCGTATCAATCCGGCTACGCTGATAGCGGATTCGCTGCAGGCTCTCTGCATTATGGGTGATATGGAACAATATACAAGATGCATGGTTAGTATTCTTATCTGGTGTGTATGTTTGGGGATCGGAAGCGTGCTTGCAATAACGATACGTCAGAAACTTTACGGAAGGAGAGTGGAAAAGGCATGAAAACCGTATTAAAAATAGCAAAAAAAGCATTACCGTCAGTTATAATATATTGTTGCATTTTCTGTGGGTTGATGATTGCATTTACTTTTCTTGCCGGAAGGGACCAGGAAAAGAATTTCCAGGCGACGCAGATGGACATTCTTCTGGAAGACGGGGATGATTCCGTATTGTCGAGAGCAGTGAGGGAGTATCTTGCAGCGGAAAACGAAGTATCTACGGAATATGACAAAGCGTTGGTATCAGAGCTGTTATTTACCGGAATGGCAGATTATGCGGTTTATATTGCGGATGGTTTTGAGGAAAGCTTTCTTGCAGGAGCTGAGGGTGGTATTGAACGGCAGAGCATCCGGGCAAACGTAGTATTTCTGGATCAGAAGCTTGAGATGTTTTTCAGATATGTGCGTGCTGAGCTGGCTCTCGGGAAAACAATGGAAGAGGCATGCGATGCGGTACTGCTGAATTGCAAAAACCAGGCCGAAACGGTTGTAATGTCCGGAAAGAGTGCATTGCTGATGGTACCCGGATATTATTTCTTTTCGTATTTGTCTTACATCCTTCCGGCTGTTCTGATTATGGTTCTCGGACCGATTATGTATGCCTTTTATAAAAAGGATGTGAAAATGCGTACGGATTGCGGATATGTCAGTGTGCGGAGACAGAATCTTACCATTGTCGGCGGGATTGCTGTGGTAGCAATGATATTCTGGGGTCTGCTCATGGTACTCGGATTTGCGGTTTATAGCAGAGATTTTACAGTAACGACTTATCTTTGCGGTATGCTTAACAGCTTTTTGTTTTTACTCGTGTCTATAGCAATTTCGGTCTTAATCGGCATTCTTGTAAGAGGAAGCGATGCGTTAAACGGAGCAAGCAATCTGATTGGCATGGGAATGGCATTTGTATGCGGTGTGTTTGTACCTGCGGAGCTTCTGCCGGACTATGTAAACAGAATTGCGGAATTTCTTCCGGTCAGCTGGTATATGAAGAATGTGAAGCTGCTGTTTGAAGGGGATGGTATGACAGAATATCTGAGGACTTTTTTTGGAAACTGTGGTGTTATTTTGATTTTTGCGGTAGCCATCTTCTGTATTTTCTTGGTAGCGGTAAAGAAAAGAAAGGCTGCATAGAACAAGTGTGTAGGGTAACAGGGGACGTGTAGAAAGATAAAAGCAGAAAATAGATAAGAGAAGTTTTAGAGGCGGCTGTATGAGTTTGTTCATAGGATCGCTTTTCTGCAAGTTCATGCACACAAATATTCTGAGGAGTGAAAGGAACATTTACTTGTAAAGAAAGAGAATTTTTGCTATAATTATCTTCATATTCAGTACAGAAGGAGTCGGAGGGATACGAAGGTATATGAATGGGAAAAAATCGGAAAAAACAAAAGTAATACAATATATTCTTGGATTTATGATGTCTTTTGTATTACTTTTTTTTATACTGGGGGAGATTTTTGGACCGGATGAAGATTCTTCGGAATACGGAAAATGCACAGTGTATCAGGGTGCCTGGGAGAGAGTGTATGCAGACGGAACCAGGGAGGCTGCACAGATTCCGGGAAATTGGGAAGCAAAGCGGGGCGAAATTGTCCGAGCGGAGACGAGGTTGCCTGAGAATCAGGAGACGACCTGGTTTTGTATCCGTGGTTCTCAGCAGGATGTGCGCATTTATGTGGGTGATGTGTTACGAAAAGAGTATTCTACGGAAAAGACAAGAGGATTTGGAAAGACCAGTGCCAGCGCATACGTTTTTTTTGAAATAAAATCGGAGGATGCGGGAAAAGTATTGGCAGTGGAGACCGTCAGTGATTCTAAGTATTCCGGCATGATGCATGAGATTTATACGGGAGAAAAGCATGATATCTGGAATTATTTTTTACGCCAAAGCGGTGTGATATTACTTGTTCCAATAACACTGCTGATATTAAGCGTCATTACGGTTGCTGTCAGCCTGATGTTACGTATCCTGCACAAAAAGGAAGTGGCAATTGCCTATCTGGGAATGGGTATTTTGCTTGCCTCATTGCTGATGCTTACGGAGTCAATGGTTCGGCAGTTTTATCTACCGAATTTATCGGTTGCTTCTAATATGGGGTTTTTTGTAACGAAGCTGTTACCATATCCGTTTCTTGTTTATGTGGATATGATACAAAGGCATCGTTACCGGAAGTACTATATGGCAGCTGCCGTATGTGTGATTGCTAATTTTTGTCTGTCTACCGCATTACATATTTTAGGAATTGTGGATTTTCTTGATTCCATGTTTTTAGATTACGGAATGATTATGCTTGCGATTTTCCTTGGATATGGCTCTATGATGATAGATGTGTGGAAAGGAAAGATAAAAGAATACTGGGAAGTCGCAGTCGGATTGCTTGGTCTGACGCTGGCGGCGGTTTTGGAAATCTATCTGGTATATCATCCGACTTCGAAGGACGGCGGAGTTGCATTGGGAGCGGGACTATGCTTTCTTTTGGCAATGGCATCCTTAAAAACCGGGCGTGACATGCAGGTAATTGAGAAAGAAAAACAAAGAGCTGTTGTGGCGGGAGAGGCAAAGGCACAGTTTCTTGCCCATATGTCGCATGAAATACGTACGCCGATAAATACAGTTATCGGTATGAATGAAATGATTCTGCGGGAAAGCAATGAGGAGAAGATTCTGGAATACGCAAAGAATATCCGGAATTCCAGCAGGCTGCTGCTTGGACTTGTAAATGATGTACTGGATTTTTCGAAAATTGAGGCCGGCAGGATGGATATTACCGAGGCCCGGTATTCTTTATCGGAACTCATAAAGAGTATTGTACAGGAGTTTCGGTTTAAGGCGGAGTCTGAAAATCTGAGCGTGCAGCTGGATATTCAGGAAACTCTTCCCGAGTGTTTATCGGGAGATGAGATACGGGTACGACAGATTATTATGAATCTTTTGTCAAACGCCGTAAAGTATACGATGTCTGGGACCATTACCTTTACTGTCCACGGCGTCTGTACCGGAGATACCTTTGAACTGCAGATTTCAGTGACAGATACCGGAATCGGAATACGGAGTGAGGATATTGATCGGTTATTTGATAGCTTTCAGCGGCTGGATGAGTGGAAGAACCGTCATATTCAGGGAAGCGGACTGGGACTAAGTATTACAAAGCAGCTTTTGGATCTGATGGGCGGCACTATTACGGTAGAAAGTGAGTATGGAAAGGGCTCCTGTTTTTCGGTGCGGATTCCACAGAAAATGGTGAACCGGACAACCGGAAAGATGCCGACCGGTGAGCTGACGGGGGAAACGGTAAAAAAAGAAAAGAAAAGGGTGTATGCACCGGAAGCCAGAGTGCTTGCAGTGGATGATAATGCCATGAATCTGGCAGTTGTAAAGGCACTTTTAAAAAGAACAGGGGTACAGCTGGAAACAGCACCCGGCGGAAACGAGTGTTTGGAGCTGTGCAGGCAGACAAAGTACGATTTGATTTTGCTGGACCATATGATGCCGGAGCCGGATGGTGTTGAAACCTTACATTTACTTCGAAGGGAAGAAAGTAATCCGAATAAGGAAGCCAGGGTGATTGTGTTGACGGCCAATGCAATCGCAGGTGTCGCGGAGCAATATGCGAAAGAAGGCTTTGACGGGTATCTGGCAAAACCATTGCTGCCGGAGGAGCTGGAAGAAATGCTTGCAAAACATCTGCCGGAAGAGAAAATAACCTGGTTGGATATGGAATAAGTATGTCAAACGGAAAAGGGGGCTCAAAAGCGGGTTCCCTTTTTTTTGTGTGTGTGATATAATCAATCGAAGCAAGGATTTACAAACTTGCTTCTAAAATAGTTTTTGTTTCGGGGAAACAGGTGTAACTCCTGTACGAGCCCGTCGCCGTGAGGCATGCTTTTATCTTTCTCCTACCGGAGCGCCACAACTCCGGGACAAGCCATTGGAGGATTCCGAGAAGGCGGAGAAAGGAATGCCGAGTCGAAATACCCGGACAAGAACGCTCTTCTGCAGGTATGCCGCGAGTGCCGGCTGTTAGTCAGAGGAAATAACTAAAAAAGGAGAAAAAGAGATGCAAAAGAAACAGAAAAGCAAAGTAGTTTCATGGATCCTTTGTATGATGCTGATTGTGGCTATGGCATTGTGTACAGCAGGATGTAACAAAAAGGAAACTCCGTCAGACGGAACGGCAGGGGTAACTGCTCCGGCAGATGCCTCCGGTCAGAAAGAGGACGGACAAAAAGATGACAGCCAGACCACAAATCCGGTTGCGGGAGATGTAACGGAGCTTGGTGAGGGCAAAGCAGCATTTTCGTTTTTAGTGGTTGATAAGGATGGAAACGAAGCGAAGTTCTTAATTCATACCGATAAGGAAACGGTCGGTGCGGCCCTTTTGGCGCTTGCGTTAATCGAAGGTGACGAGGGTGAGTATGGTCTTTATGTAAAAAAGGTAAACGGAATCACAGCGGATTATGATGTGGACCAGACATACTGGGCATTTTACATTAATGGGGAATATGCGATGACCGGCGTAGATGCAACAGCGGTTACGGACGGAGCTGAGTATTCCTTTAAAGTTGAGAAATAATGAAGCTGAGTATCCGGGAACTTACGATTTTTTCGATGCTGGGAGCGCTGATGTACGCCTCAAAGGTCGTTATGGAATTTGCTCCCAATGTACATTTGCTGGGCGTATTTACAATTGCTTTTACGGTTGTTTATCGCGCAAAGGCGCTTTATCCGATTTACGTTTACGTGTTACTAAACGGCATCTTTGCCGGGTTTGCCACCTGGTGGATACCGTATCTTTACATTTGGGCAGTGCTGTGGGGAATCACCATGCTTCTGCCAAAGAAGATGCCAAAGCCGGTACGGCCGGTTGTGTATGCCGTGGTAAATGCACTGCATGGTTTTTCTTTCGGAACCTTATATGCACCTGCTCAGGCATTCCTGTTCGGACTGAATTTCAAGGGAATGATTGCGTGGATTGTGGCGGGACTTCCGTATGATTTTGTACACGGGGTCAGTAATTTGATTTGTGGCTTGTTATTTATTATGCCGATGATTTTGATTTTAAAGCTGTTAGAAAGAGGTACGGGAGTATCGTAGAAAACACGGATGGCTTTTGTGTTTCCCTTAACAGTAAAGAGAAGAGGCTGCTCCGGAGGCGGAGCGGCTTCTTCTCTTTGTGAAAAGGGTTGTACATTTTTGCTCATATGTGATAGGATAGCATCATAAGGCAAACAAGAGGCGGCGATTACAGTACCGCCGGTAGAAATGACATCTCTTGGCGTTGAGGACAGTCTTTCTCCTTATAAGGTAACTCCGGCAGATATTGTCTGAGTGCTGAAAACGGTGCTTTTGTGATGGAGAAAAATGTGTTTGAACTCGTGAGCTTTGTTTTTATGAAGTAAATGTTTTTTTGCCGAAACGGAGGAAACAGCATGCCCTTTAAAATAGTCAGAAACGATATCACCTGGATGAAGGTGGATGTAATTGTTAATACCGCAAATGAGCTGCCGGTGTATTCTGCCGGTACGGATGCGGCGGTGTACCGGGCGGCCGGAGAGGAAGAGCTCATTGCGGAGCGGAGAAAGATTGGGACTCTGGAGGAGGGAGACGTGGCAATTACACCGGGCTTCCGACTTCCTGCGAAGTTTATTATCCATGCGGTGAGCCCTTACTATTCAGGGAATTCGGAGGCAGTCGAGGAGAAGCTTCGCTCCTGCTACAAAAAGAGTCTGGAGCTGGCATATGAGAAGCAGTGCGAAAGTATTGCATTTCCGCTCATTGCCACAGGCAGTTACGGGTATCCGAAGGAAGAGGGGATGCGGATTGCACTGGATGAAATCAATTCGTTTTTGCTTACGCACCGGATGCTTGTTTATCTGGTAGTGTTTGATGAGACCTCTACCGGTTTGGGACAAGCGCTGTATCCTGACCTGGAGGAATACATTGACCGGCATTATGTTGCCGAAAAACAGGAAGAGGAGTATGTCAGGGAGCGTACAGAGAGAAGACCGGCTAAGAAAGAATGGGGTATTCAAAAGGGCTTTCTGCGGTCAGGGAAAGCTGACTCTGCCGGGTCGGAGGAGCCTGACTTGCATGAGCAACCGATATGCTTCAGTAGTAATTACGCAATGCCGGCGACCTCCTACGACGAGTTTCTGGAAGAAAGTGAAGCTGCCATAAAGGAACGCCTGGCGCACTTATCGGATACCTTTGTGCAGTATCTCTTGTACCTGATTGAGTCGAAAGGACTGACGAATGCAGAGGTGTATAAGAGGGCAATCATTACGAAGCAGCTGTTTTCAAAGATTAAGCTGAATTCGGAGTATCATCCGGACAAGGCGACAGCGATGCGGCTCTGTGTAGGAGCGGGGCTTAGTCTGGATGAAACCAAGGATTTGCTGGCACGGGCAGGATATGCATTATCCCCCTGTGATAAACGGGATATCATTTTCTCGTATTTTATAGAGCACGGGGTGCATGACATGATTGAGATAGATATTGCACTGGAAGAGCATGGATTGCCGTGCTTTATCGAGTAAAAAGAATGCTTTTTATTTACTGATAAGGTCGCCTTCACGGCGACCTTTATTTTTTGGCATTGTGTTATAGTTACCTCAGAAACAAAAATAAAGCAAAAAACAACACAAATAATTAAAACGGAGGTAACGATTATGAAAAAGGGATTGACGGAGCTTGTATTCATTTTGGACAGAAGCGGTTCTATGGGTGGCCTTGAGCCGGACACCATCGGAGGGTACAATGCACTGATGGAAAAACAGAAAAAGGAAACAGGGGAAGCGATTGTGTCCACTGTGCTGTTTGATGACAAGGCAGAGGTACTGTACGACAGGGTGAAGCTTGCGGAAGTACCGCGGATGACAGAGAAGGAGTATTATGTACGAGGCTGCACGGCACTTCTGGACGTGCTCGGCGGTGCGATTCATCACATCGGAAATGTACATAAATACGCCAGAAACGAGGACCGGCCGGAGAAAACCTTATTCATCATCACCACCGACGGACAGGAAAACTCCAGCAGGCGTTATACCTACGAGAAAGTAAAGAAAATGGTAGAGCGTCAGAAGGAAAAGTATGGCTGGGAATTTTTATTCCTCGGTGCGAATATTGATGCTATAGCAGAAGCGGGACGCTTTGGAATTACGCCGGAACGGGCAGTAAATTATAAGTGTGACAGCGAGGGAACCGCAGTGAATTACCGGGCGCTCAGTAAGGCGGTAAGCAGAGTGCGACACTGCTCGGCAGCAGAGATGAATGAGGCACTGGCAGCGGACTGGAAGGAGGAGATAGAGGCGGATTATCAGAGAAGGGGGTAGCAGGGAGAAGATAGTTACAGAATACTTTGTCTTGGTAAAATACTGGCAAGCTACAGTACCAAATTGACAAATTTCGAAAAATACCTTATAATTTTGACATAATATTTTTCATATGCAAAAGACAGACTTACGAGCAGTTCGTCAAGTCTTATTTTGCTGTTTTGAAGTTTTTTGCACATGAATGACAGAAAGGTAGTGTGATAATGGCTTTTTCTCTTCACGGGGTTCATGTACCCCACAGAAAGCATACTCAGGATAAGCCGGTAGTACGCATGAAGACGCCGGGAACGGTTACGATTCCGATGTCCATGCATATCGGCAAGCCTGCCCGCCCTATTGTAAATGTCGGAGACATGGTTAAGGTCGGGACGAAGATTGCGGAGGCAGACGGAATGGTTTCGGTTCCGATTCATGCCAGTGTGTCCGGTAAGGTTGTAAAGGTACAGGATTCCTTACTTTTTAACGGTTCTACGGTGCCGGCAGTTGTAATTGAGTCTGACGGTGAGATGACTCCGGCTGAAACGGTAGTACCGCCGGTTGTTAATTCCCGCGAAAGCCTGTTAGAGGCATTAAAGGAGAGCGGTATTGTCGGTCTCGGTGGTGCAGGCTTCCCAACCCATGTGAAGTTTAATGTGGATCCGAGTCGTATCGAGTATCTTGTGATTAATGGTGCAGAGTGTGAGCCATATGTAACGAGCGATACTGTGACTATGATTGAGCGTCGCGAGGATATGGCGTATGCCCTGAAGGTACTGCATCAGTATTTTGGTATCAAGAATGTAAAGATTGGTATCGAAAACAATAAGCCGAAGGCTGTTGAGTCTATGGTTCAGATGGCAAATGAGATGAACATGGATGGCAGAATTGACATTAAGGTGCTGCCGCCTGTTTACCCGCAGGGTGGTGAAAAGGTTTTGATTTACCACACTACAGGCAGAGTTGTTCCGGTAGGCAAGCTGCCGATTGATGTGGGCTGTATTGTAATTAATTGTACGACTCTTGCAACCATCGGTTCCTATCTGAAGACAGGTATGCCGCTGGTGGAGAAGTGTGTAACGGTAGACGGTGGAGCTGTGCGTACGCCGCAGAACATTATTGCTCCGATTGGTACGTCTTTAGCAGATGCGTTTGAGTTTTGTGGAGGTTTTACCGCAGAGCCGGAAAAGATTATTTACGGTGGTCCGATGATGGGGCTTACAGTTCCGGACACCAATGCACCGGTGATTAAGAATACCAATGCAATTCTGGCACTGACTTCGAAGGAAGCAAAGCTTCCGAAGACGACTGCATGTATCCGTTGCGGTGCCTGCACCAATACGTGCCCGTTTGGTCTTGCTCCGGCAGCTATTTCCAAAGCGTATGAGACTAAGAATGCTGCAATGCTTGAGGAACTGTCTGTTAACGCATGTATGGAGTGTGGTTGCTGCAGCTTTGTCTGCCCGGCAAACCGCCCGCTTGTACAGAACAACAAGCTTGCAAAGGTATTTTTAAGAGAAGAAAAAGCAAAGGAGGATGCAAAGGCATGAATAACAAATTAAAGCTCTCTGTTTCTCCTCATATACACAGCGGTCGTTCCACGACCGGAATTATGCGTGATGTACTGCTTGCATTGCTTCCGGCAACGATTGCAGGTACAGTGATTTTCGGACTTCGTTCTCTTCTGGTAGTTGCTGTCTGTGTTGCCGCCTGTGTGGGATTTGAAGCACTGTTTAACCTAATCATCAAGAAAGAGCAGACGGTTGGTGATTTAAGTGCTGCCGTTACAGGTCTTTTACTTGCCCTGAATCTGCCGGCAAATATTCCGCTCTGGCAGTGCGTGGTAGGTTCCCTGTTTGCTATCGTTGTCGTAAAGGGACTGTTCGGCGGCATCGGATGTAATCCGGTGAATCCGGCAATTACCGCACGTGTATTTATGCTTGTTGCATTCGGTTCCATGACGGTACAGGCGTTTCCGACTGTTGTGGATACTGTTTCAAGTGCAACACCGCTTAGTGTGGGTCCGGAGGGTACAATGCCGTCCCTTCTGGAGTTGTTCCTTGGTTTGAACGGCGGTGCAATCGGTGAGACCTGTTCTCTTGCACTTTTACTTGGATTTGTATATCTTCTGGTACGTCGTGTGATTACATGGCAGATTCCGGTATCCTTCATCGGTACGGTATATGTGTGCTCCTTCTTTATGGAAGGAATGGATCCGGTAAGAGCTCTTGCAATGGTTCTCTCCGGTGGGTTGTTTATCGGTGCGATTTTTATGGCTACCGATTATGTTACCTCACCGGCAACTCCGAAGGGCAAGTTGATTTTCGGTGTCGGCGCAGGTCTGATTACTTTTGTAATCCGCTATTTCGGCATATATCCGGAAGGGGTATCCTTTGCGATCCTGTTCATGAATATTCTGACTCCTTATATCAGTTCATGGACACGCCATAAAGTATTTGGAGTGGGAGGTAAGAAAGCATGAAAAAATATGTAAAAAGTACGCTGGTACTGGTATGTATTTGTGCAACGATATCGCTTATGCTCGCTGCAACCAATGCCATTACCGCTCCGATTATTGCAAAAAATCAGAATGCGGCTGCAAATGCAGCACTTCTTGAGGTAATGCCGGACGGTAAGGAGTTTGAGCCGGTAGATATTTCTTCCTTTACGCTTCCTGCTACCGTTACCGAAGCTTATAAGGAAGCCGGTGGCGGGCATGTAATTACGCTTACGACAGCCGGGTATTCCTCCGGCCTTGTATTGATGTGCGGTATCAATGCCGACGGTACGGTCAGTGGAACGGTTTGTCTGGCTTCCGGCGAGACATTAGGTCACGAAAAGACTTACGGTGCAAACTTTACCGGAAAGAATCTTGCTGAGGCAGAAGCAGTGGACACGATTTCCGGAGCTACCAAGACGACTGCGGCTTACCGCGGTGCCGTAAAGGATGCCATCAATGCTGCTACGATTCTTAGCGGCGGCTCTGTTGATATCCGTACTGAGGAAGAGATTCTTGCAGATAATCTGGCAGCTGCGCTTCCGGCAGGTGAAGGTAAATTTACGAAGCAGTTTATTACGGAAGTGATTGAGGGTATTGATGCCGTTTACCGTGCGGAGAACGGAAAGGGCGCTGTTTGTGTAGTCGGCGAGCAGTTTATCGGTGTGGATGAATCCGGTGTAGTTGTTTCTGCTGTGGAGACGGCTCTGGCTGAACAGATTTCCGCACAAATGACAATTTTAAATTCTTCTGTAGAAACAGAGCTTGATTTAAGCAATTATCCGGAACTTCCTTCGGCGCTCGTTTCAGCTGCCAAGACGGCAACCGGAAACTATGTGCTTGAGCTGCAGGGTGCAGGGTACGGTATCAACGGCGGCGACGAGTATCATCCGGCTTCCGGAGAATATATTTATATCCGTGTTTCCATGACGAAGGACGGAAAGATTATTGACTGTCTGACGGTTTCCCAGGCTGAGACACAGGGTATCGGTTCCGTATGTGCCGAGGAGAAATTCTATGGCCAGTTTGCAGGAAAGACCGAGGCTGATTACAATAGCATTGATGGTATTTCCGGAGCTACGATTACCACAAACGGTTATAAGAAGGCAATTTTACGTGCATTTGAATCAGTTAAGATTTTAGAGGGAGGTGCCGGTAATGAAGAATAATGGTAATATGTCGGTGCTGCTTAAGGGGATTTTGAAGGAAAATCCGGTATTGGTTTTAATTCTCGGTACTTGTCCTACCCTTGCGACCACCAATAATGTAGCCGGTGCTTTCGGTATGGGAATTGCGGCAATGGCGGTGCTTGTATGTTCCAATATGCTGATATCCCTGCTTCGTAAGATTATTCCGGACAGTGTGCGTATTCCTTGCTATATTGTGATTATTGCAGGATTTGTTACAATTGTTCAGATGGTTGTGCAGGCCTATTTCCCGGCACTCTATGAGATGCTCGGAGTATATCTGGCACTGATTACGGTGAACTGTATTATTCTCGGTCGTGCCGAGATGTTTGCAAGCAAGAATTCCGTAGGAAAGTCTGTGCTTGACGGACTCGGCATGGGACTTGGCTTTACCATTGCTCTGTGTGCAATGGCAATTATCCGTGAGGTGTTTGGTAATGCCAGCTTTGCAGGACATGCAATTGCTTTTCTTGAGCCGTATAAGATTGCCTTTTTGGTAAAGGCTCCGGGCGGTATGCTGGTATATGGTCTTTTGATTGCACTTGTCTATGTGATTACTCAGGGGAAAGCACCTGTAAAGACTGAATTCTCCTGCGCGGGATGTCCGTCTGCGGGAACCTGTCAGACCGGTGCGTGTCAGAAGAAAGGAGGAGAGCAGTAATGGAAATGTTTAAGACGTTAATTGTTATTTTACTTTCTTCGGTATTGGTAAATAACTATGTACTCAGCCGCTTCCTCGGAATTTGTCCGTTCCTTGGTGTTTCCAAGAAGATTAATCAGGCAGTGGGCATGGGGATTTCGGTTACTGCAGTTATGCTTTTAGCTACCGCAGTGACATGGCCGATTCAGTATCTGCTTTTGGATAAGCTGGGGCTCGGCTATATGCAGACGATTGTTTTCATCCTTGTAATTGCAACGCTTGTGCAGATTCTGGAGCTTCTTTTAAAGCGCTTCTCACCGACGCTGCATAAGGGACTGGGGGTATATCTCCCGCTGATTACCACAAACTGTGCTGTACTGGGTGTAGCCATCAACAATATTAATGACGGTTACAATTTCCTTGAGTCTATAGTAAGCTCTTTAGGATGTGGACTCGGATTTCTGTTAGCGATGGTACTGTTTTCCGGATTACGTTCCCGCATTGATGAGAGTCGCGTTCCGGCACCGTTTCGAGGGCTTGCTGTTACGCTTATCGCTGCTTCCTTCATCTCACTTGCCTTTATGGGCTTTGCGGGTGTTGTGGATGCACTGTTCGCATAAAGGAGGTAACGTGATATTATGGATATTTTGATTGCGTTTTTGGTTGTAGCTGCCATCGGATTGGCGGCAGGTCTGTTAATTGCACTGATGTCTCATTTTTTCGGTGTTCCGGAGAATCAGAAGGTGAAAGAGGTACGTGCCTGTCTGCCGGGAATTAACTGCGGTGCCTGCGGATTTAAGGGCTGTGATGACTATGCTGCTGCTCTTGCAGAGGGAAAGGCAAAGCCAAACCTTTGTGTGCCGGGCGCAGAGTCTACAGCAGAAGAGCTTGGTGCTTTACTTGGTATTGAAGTAGAGCCTCCGAAGGATGTAGTTGCTTTTGTTCATTGTAACGGACATTGTGAAGCAACTACAAAGAAGGCAGAATATACCGGTGTGACCAGCTGTAGTGCGGCAGCAATGCTGTACGGTGGTCCGGATGCCTGTCGGTATGGCTGTATGGGCCTCGGAGATTGTGCTGCTGCCTGCCCTGCAAATGCAATTTGTATGAAAGATGGTATTGCACATGTGGATACCAGCCGTTGTCTTGGTTGCGGATTGTGTGAAAGCATCTGTCCGAAGCATGTAATTTCCATGGTTCCGCAGGAGACTGCTGTTGTTGTAATGTGTAATAATAAAGATAAGGGCGCAGATGCCCGTAAGGCATGCAGCAATGCCTGCATCGGATGTATGAAATGTGCCAAGACCTGTACGCATGGTGCGATTACTGTGGCGAATAATCTTGCAAAAATTGACTATGATAAGTGTACAGGATGTGGGGAATGCGCCGCAAGCTGCCCGACGGGCTGCTTAAAGCAGGTATTCTTCCCGGATCTTTCCGAGGAGTATGAGGACTTTAAGGTGAACTAATATATGAATCAGGAGATTACAACAATGCCTGCTTCGAAAAATCATAAGCGCTTATTCAGAAATGACTTGATTTTTATTGCAGTGTTATTTGTGCTTGTGTCAGTGCTTGGACTTTGCTTTTATCTCTCGCACGGGGAAGGAGACGAAGTTGTTGTGACAGTGGATGGAGAAGTGTTCGGAACTTATTCCCTGTCCGATGACATTACCGTGGAAATACGTACGGGAGAACAGGGGAAAGAGCTTAATCTGCTTGTGATAAAGGATGGGAAGGCTCATGTTGAGACTGCTTCCTGCCCGGATGGTATTTGTGCGGGACACAAGCCGATTTCCCGAAAGGGAGAGAGCATTGTCTGCCTGCCGCACCGGGTTTTTATTACGGTTCACGGTGCTGATAAAAAGGAAGAACCGGATATTATTGTGTAAAGGAGAACTGTCATGAGGCCGTCTACAAAAAAGATAGCTATGCTGGGGCTTTGTACTGCAGTTGCGCTTGTTCTGGCGTATATTGAATCAATGCTTCCTCCTGTATTTCATGCGGTTCCCGGAATAAAAATCGGGCTTCCCAATATCATAATTATTTTTATACTATATCGGTATGGACTGAAGGAGGCGGCCGTTGTATCGCTTGTCCGAATGGTTGCGGTATCTTTTATGTTTGGCAATCTTATGGCGTTGATTTACAGTCTTGCCGGCGGTTTCTTAAGTATGCTTGTAATGGTGTTACTGAAGAAATCGAAGCTTTTGTCTGTCGTCGGAGTCAGCGTGGCAGGAGGTGTGTTTCATAATGTGGGACAGATTCTGATGGCAATGCTGTTTTTGGGGACGACTGAGTTAGGTTACTATTTAATTGTACTTACGGTAACCGGAATATTGTCCGGCATTTTTGTCGGGCTGTGCGGTGCGATTATTGTGAAAAGAATACCTAATAAATTGATATAAATTGGTATTGACAATAGGCTGTAAGTATGTTAAATTCAATAACGAACCAAAGAAAAGGAGGTTACTATTATGAAAATGAAGAAGTTATTATGTGTTTCTCTTTGCGCTACCATGGTGCTTGCAGCAGCTGGTTGTAAGAAGGAGACTAAGGAAGAGACTCTGAAGTTTGGTTTAGGAGTATATAATAATATTTCCCAGGCCAGCAATGCAGAGGCTGATGCTAACGGACAGGGTAAGATTAACAGTGCAATCGCAGTTGTGACTGTAGATGCTGCGGGTAAGATTGTTGCTTGTCAGCTTGATACTTCTCAAATAGCTGTTGCTTACACTGCTGAAGGTAAGGCTGTTGCAAATGAGTCTTTTGCTACGAAGTATGAGCTTCGTGAGGGCTACAACATGAAGGGTTCCAGTGCTATCGGCAAGGAATGGTACGAGCAGGTGGATGCTCTGGAGACTGTTATCTGCGGTAAGACCCTTGATGAGGTTAAGGCTCTTGTAGCTGAGGGAAATACGGGTACTGACGAAGTTGTAAACGCAGGATGTACCATTAAGATTCACGAGCTGGTTGGTGCTATCGAGAAGGCATACAACAATGCTGTTGCTTCTGAGGCTACTGCTTCCTGCACATTAAAGGTTGGTGCTGACACTGCTCAGTCCTGCACCGATGCAACCGAGGAGAAGGACGGACAGAACCAGCTGTCTACTACCATCTTCGCTGCTGCTGTAGATGCAGAGGGTAAGGTTGTTGCTGCTACCAGCGATTGCGTACAGGTTAAGTTTTCCTTTGATGCAAAGGGTGCTTCTACCTTCGATTTAACCAAGGAGTTCCGTACGAAGAAGGAACAGGGTACTGACTACGGTATGAGTGCTTACGGTTCTGATAAGAACGGTGACGGCGTTGTTAAGGAATGGAACGAGCAGGCAGCTGCATTCGATGCTGCATGTCTTGGCAAGACTGTAGAGGAAATCAAGGCTCTTCAGGGCGATGACAACTACGGCAATGCTGATTTACAGACCGCAGGCTGCACCATTACGGTTGATGGTTTCGTTAAGGCTGCAACCAAGATGGAGTAATTCTTTTCTGAATTTCAGAAGGGCTGTTGCACATATTGCGACAGCCCTTTTAGTCTTTCTGTTTACTCCGATAAGATTAGTGAAAAGTGACGCAGACGGGTTATCACGCGATATTAAAAAAGAGGTGACGTATGAAGAAAAGAATACTGTTGTGTTTAGTAATAGGTTCCATGTTGATTCAGTGTATGGGGGTTACTGCATGCGGAAAGAAGCTGACAAAATATTCGATGTATTCTTTCGATTACTTTGATACAGTCACCACGATTTCCGGGTATGCGAAAGACGAGGAGGAATTCGACCGGATTGCAGAAGGGATGTTGGAAGAACTCGGAGAGTATCATAGGCTTTTTACAATTTATCACCGGTTTGATGGGTTGGAAAACCTTTGTACCGTAAATGAGCTGGTCGATGGAATGCATCGTACAGTGACGGTGGACAGACGCATTATTGATATGCTCTTGTATGCAAGAGAAATGTATGAGGCTACAAATGGCATAGTAAACATTGCAATGGGCAGCGTATTGTCCCTCTGGCATGAGTATCGTGAAGCAGGAATCGATGATCCCTATGCGGCAAAGCTTCCTCCGATGGAAAAGCTTACGGAGGCGGCAAAGCATACCGATATCAATCAGATGGTAATTGACGAAGAAGCGTGCACAGTTACGCTGACAGACCCTTCGATGACTCTTGATGTGGGAGCCATAGCAAAGGGCTATGCCGTGGAGATGATAGCACGCTCCCTTGAAGAAAGGGAAATCACAGGCTATGTGATTAATGTAGGAGGTAACGTTCGTACGGTTGGCGCCAAGGGTGACGGAGAAACATGGACGGTTGGAATCGAGAATCCGGAGGATAGTGTAAATTCATACCTTGCCTATCTCGGACTGTCCGGGGAAGCTCTTGTTACAAGCGGTTCCTATCAGCGTTACTATGTTGTAGACGGAAAACGATATCATCATATTATTCATCCGGAAACACTGATGCCTTCTGAGGACTATCTTTCAGTCTCTGTGGTATGTACAAGCTCCGCAGACGGTGATGCGTTTTCTACAGCTTTGTTTTGCATGAATCTGACGGACGGAATGGCTTTGGTAGAAAAGCTTCCGGAGATTGAGGCTATGTGGGTGGAGACGGATGGTACCCGACACACCTCGACCGGATTTGAAAGATATGTAAAGAATATAGAGAAACGCTGATGAAAGCGTTTCTGCGCCGGATTTGCGTAGCGAAGCTACAGTTTCTTCTGCTAATTCGTGCGATCCGCCGGCGACCTCTAAGGAAGCAATGAAAGAATCTATGATTCTTTAGATTAATTAATAGCAGGGCGTGTGAAAAATGAGAAATCATTTTTCACACGCCCTTTTTATATTAGGAACGGCTGTTAAATACAGAGTGATGCAATCGGTCATTACGAGACATCCGTGTCACGTATTTCGGTAATCTTATCTTACAATAAGCATAGGAAATGACCGTTTGCACGGTTTCGTTGACCGTTTAACGGCAGATTGTTGTTGGAGAAAGGGTGGTGTGCTATGTTAAGGTAGGGCACAGGAAATAGAGGTCTTCAATATGGGGAAGTGAAGACGGACTTGTGTTCTTGTTAAAAACAGCTGTTGTTTTTCCTGAGTTGGTCGACCAAATATATTTTGCCAAAGTGGAATTGGCATGGGAGAAGCAGCAAAGAAAAAAAGGAAGGAGGATAGCGAAGCATGAAGAAACCGGAAAAGGAGTACGAGGTAGAGTATCCGGCAGAAGAGGATACAGAGACCTATTACGGAACTTGTGAGTCCTGTAATTCTTGTAATCAGGGTAACTCATCCTGTGGATTATTAAACAAGTAGGAGGATATATGAAGAAACCATTAAAGGAATATGAAATCGAGTATCCGATAGAAGAGACCATGAATAATTATTACGGAAATTGTGAGTCCTGCAATTCCTGTAATGAACATTCCTGGTGTCTCATGAATAATTACGCGAAAGGAACTAAGTAAATGAAGAAGCCAGAGAAAGATTATGATTATGAAGTAGAATATCCGGTAGATGAGAATGTCGAGAGTTATTACGGTTCTTGTGAGTATTGTAATAATTGCAATGGCAATAATACGTCTTGTGGATTATTCAACAAGTAGGAGGATTTTATGAAGAAGCCTATGAAAGAATATGAGGTGAAGTATCCGGTAGATGAGAGTATGTATGCATATTATGGCAATTGTGAGTCTTGCAACAACTGTAATACTGGTAATTGCGATATCAATGTACCGGTGAATGTAAAGTGATAGCTAAATAATGAGATTAGGTGTGTTGCTAAACTATGACAAGGATTAGAGAGTCATAGTTTGGTAACCTAATCCGAAGAGGAGAAGAGAATGGAACTGAAAAAGAAAAGATATAGTAATATGACTCTGTATTTAACATTAAATTGCAATTTACGATGCAAATATTGTTTTTGTGGAGAAAAGTATACTGAGAATATGAGCGAGGGAATGCTTGAGGATGCGATGGCGTTTTTTAATGGAATTTGCACGGAAAATGCGACTATTACATTTTTTGGCGGAGAACCGCTGATGAGAATGGATCTTATCAGAAGAGCGATTACATTGAATAAAGAAGTATATGGTGGTAAGTTTGGATTTACGATTACAACAAACGGATTGCTGTTAACTCCTGCAAATTATAAATTTTTATTGGAGAACAGGGTAGACGTTTTACTAAGCCTGGATGGCAATAAGGAATCGCAGGATGTCAATCGTCCGCAGGTAAACGGAAAAGGTTCTTGGGATGTAATTATGCATAACATTGAGGAGAGTGATATTAAGCTGCCGTTACGTGTCACAATCTCAAAGGAAACGTTAAGCAGAATGGCTGATAATGTGATCAGTTTATATGAAAGCGGTTTTAAAAGTATTGCATTTTATCCGGCGAGCGGAACACTGTGGGAGGAGAACGATTTTGCAGAGTTTGACAGACAGATAAAGAGGCTTTGTGATTACATTCAGAAATGTTACCAGAATGGGATTGAGTTTAATAACCATTGGATTGATAAGAGCATCAAATGGCATATTACCAACGGAGCACAGTCCTCTTGTAACCCGGGTGTGTATCAGTTTAGCGTGACGCCGAGCGGTGACTTATATCCGTGCAATCATACGAATTTTGAAGACAGATTGTTCAACATCGGAAATATTAAGACCGGAATTGTTGAAGAAAGAGTTGCGTGGATTCAAAATGAGTTGAGTAAAAAAGACGAGGAATGCAGCGGCTGCGTATTTGAAAATAGATGTAAGTATTGTAATATCAACATGTTTGAGGAAACAGGCTTCTTATGGAAGGTGCCGGAGTGGTATTGCAGAATGAATCAGTCCGTAATTCGACATGCGGATGCTATGGCAGGAGAGTTATATAAGCAGATGAATAAGCTGTTTATGAAGAAATTTTATAATAAAGAGGTAGCTGCAGAGTAACGGAATATTTTGTGACGGATGTGATGAGAGAAGGATGATGCGATATGAAAATTGCAATAATTGATTCCGGTATAAACGGTAAGGTACTGAATGTAAAAACAATAAAGCAGTATCGTGTATATGAGCAAAAGGTTTATGAAGAAGAATGTAGGGATTATGTGGGACACGGTACGGCAGTAGCAAGTGTTATCTGTAAAAATGTTTTGTGTGACATTGTGTCAATCTGCCCGGGAATAAATGAAAGCGGAGTAGGAGATCGGGTAATAGACAATAGGGATTTGACCTGTGCGATAGAACTGGCGATACAGGAAGAAGTGGATGTCATTAATATCAGTATGGGAACCACGCATTATTTTGAACGGGAAAAAATAGATAAAGTATGTGAAAAAGCACATGAAAAAGGAATTGCCATCTTCTGCGCAGAATCAACAGAACATTATCCGTCACTGCCTTGGGCATGTAAAGGTGTAATTCGAGTTACCGGTAAAAACGGTCATACCAGAGGAATAAAAATGGAAGTGGCAGATGCCGGTTATATGTCTGTTGTAGTTGATGGGGAGTTTTATAGAATTATAAGAGAAGATGGAACAAAGTACTTTGCAATAGGAAGCAGTTATGCGTCGGCATATGTAATTAATGTGTTGTTAAACAAGCAGGAGAAAGTTTGTCTTTCCAATGTGAAAGATTTACTTTTTACGGATACTGATGAAAAGAAAGAATTTGAAAAAATGATAAGTGAATCAGTCAGCTTTCTGGGAGATTGTGAGAACAATATTTTTGAGAAGCGTAAGTACGGGAAGCTTCTTCTGGTTCCGTTTATTAAGGAGATGCATTCCATTGTACGGTTCTTGAATGAGGATGTGGTTGCAGTTGTGGATTCACCGAAAAAAGGTTTGTTGCATCGAAATGTGAATAATATTATGGAGATTGACGGCAAGTCGATTGAAGTAAAAGCAAAGCTTTGTGATGTAGAAGAAGAGATTGATACAATGGTAATCGGATACACAGACCAGATTGAGAAATACGACGCATATTTTAATCTGGAGAACTTGTTGCAAGAGAATTTAAAATATAAAAAATGGAATATATACAGTTTTGTTCCTGTGGACCAGAAATGGATTGATAAATATCGTGAAAATGGACTTTATATTGATTCTCCGATATTAATTGATGAGAGGGCAGAGCAACAGATCTGTGAATTGTTACGATGCGATACGCCGGTAAGAAAACCTGTGGTCGGAGTGTTTGGAACGTCATCGGCGCAAGGAAAGTTAACCTTGCAGATGCTGATGAGAAAGCATATGAGAGAGAAAGGAGTGTCGCCGTTCTTTTTATCGACAGAGCATCAGGGAAAATTATTGGGGGCAGACTTTACATATGCAGACGGTTATATGAACGATGCGACGATTCAGGTGCCAATGGAGGAGCGTGTCGGTATTTTGAAAAAAATAATGTCATATGCGGATAACTGTACAGATACGGAGGTTGTTTTAGTCGGAGGGCAGTCAAGATTGATTCCGTATCATGCGGAGACACAGACATTCTTACGAAGTGCTGTCTTTTTGGAAGGCGTAAAGCCGGATTTGGCAGTATTGGTGGTGAATCCGATTTTAGATCCGCCACAATACATTCAGGATAGCATTTCTACTTTGGCAGCATTGTATAAGTGCGAAACAGTCGCGCTTGCATATAGTGATCATACGCCAAAGGTAGATGAAAACGGAAAGTTTAAAAAAGAGAAGCTGAATCAGGAAGAGGAACAGGAAATAAACAAAAAACTTGAGGAAAGATTCGGCTTGATGAGTGGCTGTATTACAGATGATGTGTTTTGCTCATCTGTTGTAGATAAAGTGATAACTATATTATCATAGAAAAGGGGATTGCAGATGAAAGAAACCGTATGGATTTTAAAGAAATTATTTCGATTTTGCTTTAAGTACATTATGGGTTTAATCGCGATTATGCTTTTAACGACAGTAATTGCCGTAGGTGGAAACGCTATGAATAAATTGATGTTGGATGAGCTGTTTGCCGATGTGGCAAAGGGGAGTCTTTCAGTCGCATTCTATTTTGCAATTGCCGGGTATGTCACCTTCTGGATTTTGAAGTCGTTAATTGGGTATTTACAGGCGTTTTCAAACAATTTGTTCCGTTTAAAAATTGATGTGTTTATGCAACGTATTTTTATGAAAAAGAGTAATGACATCAATCAGGAACAGTTTTTTCGCCCGGAGTTTTTGGATCGGCACGCGTTTCTTTCGGAGAATACCTATAAAGCAAGTAATTTTGTATTCAAGCTTGCAACAATTATTTTTAATAACATATTTTCTGTGATTTCGGCAATTGTTGTTTTTGTCATGTATGAACCGCTTCTTGTGATTTACTTGGGAATTGTAGTGGTTGTCAATGTGATTTCTACAGCAATTATTTCAAAAAAACAATATGAAATATCCAGAACACAAATAACGGAAGAACGTTACACTTCGTACTTCAAAAATTCCTGTATGCAAAAGAATATGGCGAAGGACCAAAGAATTTTTGGTTACGGAGCAAAGCTAATCGGGAAGTGGAAGAATGTAAACCGAAAGTATCAGGAAAAGCGTATGAAGGTAATGAATCAGGTGGATTCCTGTAACAATGTCGCACAGGTGATTACGTATATACTGAAAGCAGCGTTTGACATTATCCTTCTGTTTTCTGTACAGAACAAGATGTGCACCGTTGGTACGTTTGTGATGTTAATCGGAATGATGGAGTTGGCAACGCAGAATATCAAAGGATTGATTACTGTTTTTGTACAGGGTGCGTTTGATGAAGCCAGATACTTTAAAGAATATTATGAGTACGTATATCCGTTTACGGATGAGGATGTAAAGCAGATGCTGGAAGAAGGAAAGGGGAACGTGACAGATAAGAAAAAGGAGTTTTGCTCGTTAGTAGTAAAGAATGTATCATATACGTATCCGAACAGTCCGGCACCGGCGGTAAATGATGTGTCTTTCGAGGTAAAAAAAGGAGAGATTGTCAGTATTTTAGGGTATAACGGCAGTGGTAAAACGACCTTATCCAAGCTGATGTACGGTGGTTTAAAAAATGCCGGAGGAACGATTTTAATTAACGGGCGTGATATCCATGAGATGGTACCGGAGGAACGGTTCCGTTACTTCGGTGTGGCATCACAGGAATTTTCCATCCATGCGTTATCTGTAAAAGAAAATGTATGCATCGGTTGTGTGGAAGATATGAGCGACGAACTGTGTAAAAAGGCATATGAGCAGGCCGATTTGCAGAGTGTTCTGGATAAGCTTCCGAACGGAGAGGATACGATTATTTCGAAGGCATATGATAACGACGGAATTGAACTGTCCGGTGGTGAAAAACAGAAGGTCCTTTTGGCTGCTACTTATATGGGGGACCCGGAAATTCTGTTGATGGATGAACCGACCGCTTCCGTGGATCCGATGAAAGAATACGAGATGCTTAAGAATCTTCGGAAGGTATTAAACGGAAGAACAGCAGTATTGATTTCACACAGAATCGGTTTTGCAAGACTGGCAGATCGAATCATTGTAATGGAAAACGGCCGGATTACGGAAGAAGGAAGACATGAAGATTTGATTCAAAATGACGGACTGTATGCAAGAATATTCCAAGGGCAAAAAGAGTTGTATACTTATGCAAAAGAGGTGTGAGAATGAAGAATGGCCTGAAAAAAATCAAACAATTTATGGTGTATAACTTAAGGACAGTAGCACGTATGGTTCAATGTTATCCGATACGGACGGGTGTATTGCTCTTCATTTCGTTGCTGCTTCCGTTGGAGGAAATTGTTACTGTAAAGTATTCGGAGTTTTTGACCAACTCAATTGCAGAGATGCAGAGTGGTTATAAGATGAATACGGTGTTGTTGTATGCATTGTTATTCCTCGTTATCCTACTTTTGTTATGTGTCAGCAAATGGGTATTTGACATTGTTTATAACTGGTATGCAAAGTACGTAGGACTTGATGTAGATGAAACACTTTTAAACAAGCTGGCGAAGATTAAATATGAATATTTTGAGAACACCGACACGTATCATAAGATTACGCTTTCGCAGGAAGCGGCAAGGAGGTATCCGACTTCATTGTTTGTGATGACGATGCTGTTAAACTATATCATCCGCCTGGTTGTTTATTATGTGATGCTGGGAGATATCAGTCTGTATCTGGTTGTGCTTGTGACCGGTGCAATTGCAGTGACGGCTGCGGTGGGGATTTTGTTAATTAAGAAGTTCGGAAACTTTTATGCGGACCGTGTGATTCCACTGCAGCGTAAGACAAATTATTATGAATGTATTGCGGCGGATCGTGTGAATCACGCAAATATTCAGATTAATCGTCAGATTGGTTATTTCGCAGAGCGATATTCCAGGTGCGCGGACGAAGAACGAGCCTGTACTATGAAAGGAAATTTGTTTAATTTCGGAACCGGATTTGTTTCGGTAATCGGATTCGGTATTGCGTTTGTATTGATGCTTCTGTTCTGCGGAACAAGAATTGTTTCCGGAGAGAATGAAATCGGCTTACTTACTTTGGTGAGTGGAATTATGATGAGCATATATTCTATTGTGAACGGATTAATCCATTTTGCGTTTGATGAAAAAGAATATATACAGGTAGTTCAGGCCTACGAAGAAATTATGGGGTATGAGGAACGGGAAGAGGCAATTGTAAGCAGAAACGATTTGGAGGCAGAGCTAGCAATCAATAATCTGACCTATCGGTATGGAAACGGACCGTTGATTTTAAAGGGAGTAACAAAGCAGTTCCGTAAAGGTGAGAAAATTTCGATTGTAGGAGCAAATGGTTCGGGAAAAACGACATTTGTTTCAGTGTTGCTTGGTCTTTTGGAAGGAGAAAAGGGAGCTGTTCAAAACACCATCGGAAGGTGCGCTGCCATCCTGCAGGATTTCCCGTCTTATGCAATGACGGTGCGTGAAAATATCGAGCTTGGGGGTGCAAAGCTGTCGGATGAAGAGATGTATGATATCTTGAAGAAAGTTGAACTGTATGAGAAAGTAAAAAGCCTTCCGAAAGGACTGGATACGGAGCTCGGGCAGTTGACGAACGGAGTGGAACTTTCCAAAGGACAATACCAGAGACTTGCAATGGCAAAGCTTTTGGCGGATAAGGAAGCAAACATATGGATTCTGGATGAACCGACCGCGTTTCTTGATCCGATGGCAGAAATCGAAATGTATAAAAGTATTTTAGAGCTCGGCAAAGAGAAGACCATTTTCTTTATTTCGCATCGCCTAGGTTTTACAAAGTATTCCGACCGGATTTTGTTCTTCCGGGACGGTCGGGTGGCGGAAGACGGTACGCATGGTGAGCTGATGAAGAACAGTGGTATGTACAGCGAAATGTATGAGTTGCAGAAAGAGTGGTATGAGTAGATTGTAAGGTTATCAGGAGGCAAAATGAATTACAGAGAAAAAGCGGCAGAATGTTTTGAAAACTTGGGAATTGATATGGAAGAGGCAATAAGAAACAAGTATTCTTTAGGTGACATATTGTCAGATTCTCTCAGCTTTATCAGATTTATAGTGGAGATGGAAGAGACATTCGGAATAGAAGTCGGAGATGATATGCTGCTAGCGGACAATACAATGACGATAGAATCATTTGTTGATACTATTGGAAGCATAATTGCTGTGGGTAACTAGCGGAAGAGGAGGTAAAATGGAAGGAAAGAGAGGTTTCGAATTAACAAAGTCTTTATGTAAAGAGTATAAAGGCTTCTTTAAGATAGGTGCGGCTGTGGATGCGGAAGATATTTTCCGGTATCAGGGCATACTGCAACAGCATTTTAACAGCATTACATCAGAGAATGACATGAAATTTGAGAAAATCCATCCTGAACGAGGGCGATTTGCATGGGATGCGTCGGATAAACTGGTAGAATACGCAACTCGTTCAGGGAAATATATGCGAGGTCATACCTTGCTTTGGCACGAACAGATGCCGGGCTGGATTTGTGATGAAAATACAGACATACTTACCCGGGAGGACACATTGAAGGTAATGGAGGAACATATTTCCGAGATTGTGAGTCGTTATAAAGGCAGGGTGAACTGCTGGGATGTGGTCAATGAGGTAATTGATAACGACGATGGTTTTTTAAGAAAAACGAGATGGTTCGATATAATCGGGGAGGATTATATTGATAAGGCATTCCATTATGCAAGAGAGGCTGATCCGAAAGCCCAACTTTTTTTGAATGAATTTAACGGAAATCAGCAGGAAAAGCAGGAACGGATTTGTACTTTGGTGGAAAGACTGAAAAAAAAGAGAGTGCCGATTCACGGAATCGGAATACAGGGGCATTATAGTATTGCGTATCCGAAAATGGAGGAGGTAAGAGCGGAGATTGAACGGTATGCAAGGCTTGGACTGCAGATTCATATTACGGAGTTAGATGTTTCACTGTTTGAATATTCTGATAGAAGACCTCATCTGGGCGTTGATGTATTTGAGCGCCAGAAGCGGCAGGAAGAGATGTATTACAGGCTGTTTGAAGTTTACAGGCAATACAGTGATGTGGTGACAAATGTAACATTATGGGGAGTCGCAGATGATGATACATGGCTGGATGATTTTCCGGTAAAGGGACGTAAGGATGCGCCATTGCTCTTTGATGTGGACTTGAAGCCGAAAGCTGCGTTATATGCTGTTATGGAGTTTGGGGGTGAGCAGTATGGAACTGCCTCTTAACATACAGCCCCAAGTAAAAACATATTTGCATCATGCGATAGTAAATGCAATTATTGACTGTCAGGAACTTGTGACAGCGCAGTTGCTGGAAAGAGAACGATATGAATGGGATTCATATACCAAAAATGTTACATTGCAATTGGAAGGAGATACAGTATGTGTAAAGAGTGAGTCTGATGTGACAAAGGAAAACAAATTTTTCTTAACCAGAAAAAGTGAAACAGAAGATGAAGTGGTATTATGTCTTCAGACACTGAAAAACGCACGTCGAGGAGCTCATGTGAATTTATTGTTTGGTACGCTGGGGAAACGAAGGGGATTGGGAGGAAATCTTTATCGTATGTGCATACATCAATATGGAATTACAACCATGTATGGGGGAAACCATCGGGTAAATCGTTCGTGGAATAATAATAGTATTGTATGGTATCGAATGGTAAGAAATCACGAGATGGTATCCTGTTATCTGTCTTATGACGGCAAATGCTGGGATGAGATAGAGACAATACAAATGAAAGCAGATGAAACAGATGCAATAATCGGAGTTTTTGGAGACAATCTGTCAAACGGTGAATATGGTGAATGGTTAGCAATGAATTATATTCAACTGAGATATGATCCGAAAGATGATATCGGAAACGTATATTTGGATTATCGTATGAATCCGATAAAGAACTATTGTTATGAATACAGAAATGCAGATCAGTTCCTGAATGTGACATATACGAATTGGAAGGAACGAAAGAGCTTTTGTCCGGATGTTGTAACTTATTTGAAAAAGAGTATTCAGCAACAACATTATGTATCCATGAATCTGGATGAGTATTATGTCCCACAAAGATACTGCTATCAAAAGGAACATTACATGCACTACAATCTATTTTACGGGTATGACGAGAAGGAAGATAGTTTCAACGTTTTAGGGTATGCAAATAAGTTGATTTCAAGCAAGATTTCTGCCGGGAATATTGAGAAAATGAGTTTGGATGAGATGAACAACATTGTTGTTTATAAGCGAGATTATAATCTTTGTGCGTGTCATATTGATATTTCTAATTTGATATTTCAGTTGGAAAATTTTTACCTTGGTCGCGGCAATCATATCTTTTTTTCGAATAATCTGGCAGAGCAGGATGGTGTTTACGGATTGAACATTTTTCATTGTCTCAGAGATTCACAAACCGGAAATCAGCTACTGTTTAATGATGTACGAATAAGCTATCTTTTGTTTGAGCACGCACAGATAATGATGCAACGGGTGCGATGCTTGAATGAATATGTTTTCAGAGAAACGGAATGTGCGGATGATTTGGAAAAGGATAGTGAGGTAGTATTGAAACAGGCATTGCTGCTAAAAAATCTTGTAATAAAGAATAAATTGAAGTCCGGTATGGAAAATCGGATACTGGTAGCGTTGGATGAGCTATATTTGCAGGAGAAAAAGTTAGTTGGTGGACTTATCAAAGAGTTGAAGGCGGTGGCGTGAGATGATGAATGAAAAGAATACAGCAATTATTACGTGTATTGATCAGAATTATGAAGAAAATCTTGAGTTTGACTTTTTAGAAACATTATTTAACAAAGCAAAGTATAGCGGCAAAGTGATTGTATTGGATTACGGAATGAGTGAGGTTGTTTCAGAAAGAATCAGGAAAAAATTTCCGGTGTTAATCTATCGACTGAAGAAGGAGTTAGCCGTTTTTGCAATTCGTTTTAAACATATACCGCAAGTGCTCCGTACACTTGATGAAGAAATTAAGCAGGTGCTGGTAATTGACGGAGGAGATGTTTGGTTTCAGCAATCATTGTGGCCAATGTTTGAACTTACTGAAAATAAAATTGGAGTAATTACAGAGGACAGAATTGTAGGTGAAGATGATTGGACAGACCGGGGGATGAATAACTTGTCGGTTGAGATGAGAGATCAGGTGATGCATGAGCTGAAAGGTCGCCGTGTCATTAACGCCGGAGTGGTGTGCGGTGACAGAGAAAAGATGGAGGTACTTTATAGAAAGGTATATAATGATATTTTAGCATGCGGAATTGAGTATTTCGGGGTGGATCAATTGTTCTTAAATTGTGAGTGGTACAAGTTGGAGGAAACGGAGAAGACTTTTTTGGATAACCAGTATAATTATGTTGTGATTTCGCATGATAAAGAAGAGTATTCCATAAAGGACGACATTATTTATACGAAGAATGGGGATATGATTACCGTAGTACATAATGCAGGCGGAAACTGGCGGGTCATTGAGCGACCATTTAAAAATAAGTATGTGAATGAGCAGCAGTACTACATAGAGAACATAAACAGAATTGCAAATTAGTTTTTAGGAAGCACTGATAAATTCTGTGCTTCCTTAGAAGCCTCCGGCGAATCGCACGGATTTGCAGCAGAAAAGCCTCTCATGGTTATACGTGAAGCCGTATAATCATGGGAGGTTTTTTGAGTGGAAATGGTGATTGGAGCGTATGGTGCATTGGCGAAAGAGAATGGTTCTGTATACAAGCAGCTTTGAAATTGTGTAAGAAAATATTAACAATATTGACAATTGAATTTGTAAAATGATAAAATACATTGTGTGTTTTTTGAAAATTATATTCAATGGAGAAGGGGAAAATGGCAGAGAACGCAACTTACAGAATTGCAGTATGTGATGATGAAAAGATTTTCCGCAGCCGGCTTGTAAAATGTATTCGTTCCTATGATGACAATGTTTACTTGCGTGAGTACAATTGTGGGGACGAGCTGTTACAGTCAGATGAAATTTTTGATTTGATTTTTTTGGATATTGAGATGCCGGGAACGAATGGGATGAAGACCGCAAAAGAATTGCGGGAACGTAAGATTGAATCACAGATTGTTTTTTTGACGAGCCATACAGAATGTGTGTATGATGCGTTTCGAGTAAAAGCGTTTCGATTCTTAAACAAGCCGGTAAATGCAGAACAAGTGCACAGAACTTTGATGGAATTAGCGCAAGAAAACCGCAAAGAAGAGAAGGTTGTAGTGAGTCAGAAAGGGAAGGTATTTGAGCTTGCTTTAAATCAGGTTGTATACTTTGAGGCATTTGGTGATGGTACCTATATTTATGATAAATATGGAGAAGTGTATAGCAGTACTGTGACGTTAAAGGAGTGGGAGGAAAAACTGCAGGATAAGGGATTCTTTCGAATTCATAAGTCGTATATGGTGTCTTTGCTTTATGTAAAATGTAGAGAGAACGAGTTGCTGGAGCTGCGCGGCCTGAATGTATCACTGAAGATTTCCAGACGAAATGTCGGGAAATTTGCGGAGGCATATCTTACCTATATTGACAAGAATGCGAAAAGAATATAGGAGGGGGCGGTATGGTAATAAATATTGTTTGTTTATTATTGGAATTTGTAAAGTTGTCCTTGTTGTTATTTGGGATATTGAATTTAGAATATAAAAGGAAGACATATGCAGCCTGGGGATTGATTGGAGTTTGTATTGTATGTCTGATTATTAAGGGCATACAGGATAGTGATTATCGCATTTCCAGTTTTACATTTTTGGTAGTATTTATATGTGCAATGATGTTGAATGGAAAAAGAAAACTGTTGCTGTCTATAACAGCGTATCTGTTACTTTGCTTTTGGGATGACATGGTTGGACGGCTGATAGATGCAGCTGGAGTTATTACATACGAATCTATGAAGGAGCGAGGAACTTATTATCTTATTGTTGTTTCGGTGAGTGCAGTGGTTTTACTGGCGATAACATTGTTGCTATATTTTTTCTGCCCCAAAAGAAAACAGATTGGCCTGTTTGTACAGAAAATAGGAGCGGGCTATCTGGTGTTATGTATTCTTGGTTTTTTTGCGGTTACAATGCTTACGACAGCAATGGGATCAATAAATGTGAAAATAAGCAGTGCGTTGTTAGGAATGCTTATTGGATGTATCCTCATTTTAGGATGTGCATTTTTTGTGATTTGGTTACTGCTTCTTCAAAATCATAATTCAAAGAATGTATATAAACAGAAGGCAGAGATGAACCAAAAGCTTTTGGCATCACAAGAGCAGTATTATCAGATGTTATTGGAAAAGGAAAGTGAGACGCGTAGATTTCGTCATGATATTACCAATCATATGTTGTGTTTGGATGTGTTGTTGAAAGAACAGGAGTATGATGACGCCAGAAAGTATTTGGCAAATCTGACAGGAGAATTGCAGGAACTTGCTCCGAAAGTGCAGACCGGGAACCGACTGGTAAATGCAATTCTGAATGATATTTCTCAAAAATATACAGATGTTTCGTTTGACTGGAACGGACTTCTGCCGCAAAAGATGCAGTTGCCGAATATGGATATATGTACCATCTTTTCGAATATATTGGAGAATGCATTCGTAGCTGCAGCGGGCTGTGAAGAGGATGGGAAGGTAGCTGTAGAGGTACAAGAGGTTGGAAATGGATTGAAGATTGTGGTGCAAAATAATAAGTCAGAGGAAGTGGAAGTGAAAGACGGAAAATTTGTAACCCGAAAGGAAGATAAGAAGAATCACGGATTTGGAACGATGAATGTAAAGGAGTGTGTGAAACGGAACGGAGGAACCGTGGAGTACGATTATACCGTGGATTCATTTACTGTGAAATTACTCTTGGTTAATGCGTTTTAAAAGGAAATATCCGTTCACTCGGTTTCAAGAACCGTTCACCGGAAATCAATGGAAGAGAGGCTTAATTCGTGGTATTGTAAGAACATGAATTAAGTCTTTTTTGAGGAGGTGAAAGATATGATGTACTATAGTCTTGATGTGTGGGAGTGGCTTGCCGGGATTTTTTTTGGAGATGAGGAGGAATGAGTTCGTTAAAGAGCAATAAGTCGGGCGGGACAATTGAAAACAGGATATCGGTCAATGAACGGTATGAGGCTCAAAATCTATTGACTTACCGGGGGAGAATCAAACAGAATGAAACAGCATTGGTCCTACAGCGGATGCAGGCGTATGTAAGAAAGCATCAACTGGCAGTGACCGGAGATTTTGTGAGTGCAACCTTTGGGGTGGAGCAGATTGGAACGGAGAAGTTTGCCGATGTGGAGCTTATGCAGCCGATGGATAGAATGGAAGAGCCGGAAGGTGAACTGTTTTGGAAGCCGAGATTCTGTTTGGAAGGTGCGATAAAGCTTGAATATACGGGACCGAAAGAGGGATTTCCGGTAGCATGCGAAGAAATGCAACGATACATGCAGATTTATGGTTATATACCGATTTCTGCGGGATATGTTGTAACTAAACAAAATATCGGTGCTGGGAACGATGTAAATTTACAAGTTTATATCGGTGTGAGTCATAATGTTCTGTAAAAGTATAATTAAAGTTTGTCGAGTGCTTTTGACAGTCGAATTCAGTGAAAAAGTCGCATGTGATGCAGATCCCTTTTCCAGGAATTCTTTCTTAATTAGAATTCAAATTAGTGATTGAACACTCCGACATTCTGTGGTAAAATATCACTAGGGAAACGCGTGAATTAAACGCTACCCAACAAATATTTTGGAGGTGTTTTATGGGAATGATGGAGCGCCCGACCGTGAGTGTACAGGCTGATGGCGGAAAGTATTGGGAACATACGTATGAGAAGTTTTATCTGAAGGCATACATACCGGCAACAAAGATTGACGGACAGGTCAATAATTACACCTTCCGTGCCCCGTTACTGCTTGTGTTCGAAGAGAGCAGGCAGAGCATGGAGGATGCGATTGCATTTGCAGAGACGAGTGGTCTGGCTGATATTGCATCAGCAGTAGACTCCGGCGTTCTTTTTGTATATCCGACCTGTGAAGGCGGTTGGAAGAATGCTGACGAGGAGTTGTATGCTTCTGTGATTGCAGAAGTAAAGATGGACCCACGCTATGCGGATGGTATTGTGGAGATGCACGATTTCTTTAAGAGGGAATTTAAGGGATACTTTATCCGCGGAGCGATTTTCAGAGCGGACATTTACAGCTTTGGAGAATCGGCTGATTATGTTGCAAAGCACCTGTTAAAGACAGTAAAAGGTGAGTATCTCTGGGGACCGGGGGAGATTACTCCTGCAATGTGTTCCATGGAGAATCTCAGTGTGATTCCGGTACCGGAGCGTAAGGATATCGGTATTCTCAGTGTGAGAAATTCCGACGAGGTAAACGCTGCCTTCAAGGACTGCGCTAACCTTTTAATTAAGGATAAGGCTGAGTATAAGGATGATTTTAGGTCCTTTGTCCGCAAGTTTAAGATGTGGTGTGGAAATATGGAGATAGAGCCTGACTTTGAGGCAATGGATATGACAGAAGAAGCCGGATATGTACTTGTGAAGACTTCTCCGGACAATCGGAGTGAATTCAAGGATACAAAGGAGCATAAGGTCGGCTACTTTGCATACTATAATAATGATTTGTTTCAGAACGGACCGGTTCCGCTTCTTATGGGATTTCATGGAGGCGGCGATTCCTCCATGTTCTTAACCTTTGTTTCGGGATGGTACGAGATTGCGCACAGATATGGTTTTCTGTATGTTGCAATCGAAAATCATCAGAATGTAACGGCAACGGAGGTTATGGAAGTTATTTCAGAGCTGAAGAATCGTTATTCAATTGATGAGCATCGCATCTATGCATCCGGATTTTCCATGGGAAGTGGGAAGACCTGGAACATGTACCAGGAGTATCCGGAGGCCTTTGCCGGTCTTGCTCCGGCAAGTGCATTGTTTCCGGTAAAGAACAATCCGATGGCACAGTCTGACAGCGGCAGATTCAATACAACGGTTCCGGTTCCGATTTTCTATTCGGGCGGCGAAAAGTCCCACTTACCGGAGCTTCCGTTCCAGGCAGAATCCGGTCTGGAGAGGATTCAGTATGCGGCTGAGACAAATCAATGTAAGAAGAAGTTTGACGTGACCTATGAAAATAAGGAGAACTGGGAAAATCCGATTTGGGGGATTTCGGGTGACCGTGTGGAAGTAGTTCATGATGATTCCAGAGGCAGTGACCTGACCATTCATTACTTTGACAGTGAAGACGGTGTCTGTCGTACAGCGTTTGCAAGTATCAGCGGACAGGTACATGAGTGTAGACATCATACGAATGAAAATGCGTGGAAGTTTATTTCACAGTTTACAAGGGAATAAAAATGACTGCTGCTATCGGCAGTCTGCTGCCTATCAGCAGAAGGGAGACGTTCAGGCGACGAACCAGCCTGGGGGTCTCCTTTCTATTTCGTATTTTTACTTGCATCTGAGAGAAAATTGTAATAAAATGTAAATTGGAAATGGGATTTTTTTCCGTATTTGCAGTGCGAAACAGTGGGGCGGGTGAGTTGCCTGATTGGCAGCATAACTTAGTAATGCTTGAGAAAAGGCGGTATCATATGACATCCGGAAAACGATTGGAAAACAAGTACAAAATGAAGAAATCAAGTTTTTATTTGCTTGGGCAGATTTTTCTCTGTGTAATAATTGTCACAATAATTATTCTTTTCGGAAATAAGATTTACTATGATGATTTGAACGAGGTAAAACAGTTAAGACTGGATTCCGAAGTCAAGAAAATGAAAGAAATTGTCACCAATACGATTATTCATATTGATTTACACAGAGAGTGTATGCAGAAGAATGTGACACAAATTATTGCGTCCTGTACAGCAGATGCTGAGGTAAACCGGTATACCGATCCGGTTTGTGGGGTAAAACGCGTACTGGAGTTATTTTATGGGAGTGCCAAGGGTAATGTGGTCCAGGCTATCATAGAGGATGGAAGCAGATGTATCCTGCTGAATGAACAAAACAGAGATGGTATTTTGTTAGGCGACGATGAAAAAGAGACTATGCTGAGCCGCGAAGTTATCAGAGACATTGTTGTGGCGGAGGAGTGCACGATTCATTTCTTTGCGTTTCAGTCAGATATTGATGATTTGGTTAAAGCGGAGGAATATCGCCATATTCATAGTATGCAATATACAGAGGATTCTTATGTCTGGGTAAACGAGGTCGTGAACATGGAAGGTGGAGATAATTATGCCATCCGTCGGATTCATCCGAATTTGATATTGACAGAGGGAGAGTATCTCTCTACGTCGACGCAGGACATTAAGGGGAACTATCCGTATGCAGAGGAATTAAATGGAATCAGGGAAGACGGTGAGGTAGTTCACCAATACTTTTTTAAGAATAAGTCCAATGATGAGATAGCAGAAAAGATTTCTTATGGTGCATTTTATGAACCGTATTGCTGGATTGTGGCAACCGGAACACCTCTTGAGGATCTATACTCCGATATCTCCCATCGGTCAGTAGAGCGGCTGAACACGTTATCTATACAAATGGGAATTGTTTGCATACTGGTAAGCTTTTTCATGTTAATTAGTGTGAGAAAAATAATCGCAAGGCTGTCAAAGGCAACCTTGTCAGCCGAAACGGCGAACAGAGCAAAGTCTGTATTTTTATTTAATATGTCTCATGACATTCGTACGCCTATGAATGCCATTATCGGATTTACAAAGATTGCACGGAACAATCTTGAGGATAGAGAAAAAGTAGGAGATGCTTTAAGCAAAATCGAAGATTCGGGAAAAGTTCTTCTAAATCTGATCGATGATGTATTGGAACTTGCCCGGATTGAGAGCGGTAAAATGGAGTTGAATTGCATTCCGGTCAGTCTGCGTGACGGAGTTACGGGAGTACGGGAAATTTTTGACGAGGAAATGGCACAGAAGGGGATTCACTTTAGTTCAGAGGTGCAGGTAGAAAACGATAGTGTAATGTGTGATTGTTTAAAGATGAACAGGATATGCTTCAATTTGCTTTCCAATGCGCTTAAATTCACGCCTGCCGGAGGCAGAGTTGAACTGACCATTCATCAGGTGTCCGGGGTAAGAAAGGATGGTACTGCGGAGTATGAGCTTCGCGTGAAGGACAACGGAATCGGTATGAGTGAGGAGTTCCAGAAGCATTTGTTTGAGATGTTTGAAAGAGAAAGAACTTCTACCGTCAGCCGATTGCAGGGTACGGGGCTCGGACTTGCTATTGTGAAGCAGATTGTATCTTTTTTAGGAGGGACGATACAGGTAATAAGCAGGCAGGGAGAAGGAACAGAGTTTATTATCAGGTTATCAATGGAGAGTGTTGCCGGAGAGCAGACACAGAAGGAAACGAATTGTTTGCGCGAGGAAAAACCGAATCTGGCAGGAAAAAGGATTCTGCTGGTCGAGGACAATGAACTAAACCGGGAAATCGCATCAGAGCTTCTTGACAATGAAGGGGTTGAGGTTGAAACGGCAGAAGACGGAAGTGTTGCCCTGAGTAAACTCATGAATTCAACTCCCGGCTACTTCGACCTGATAATAATGGATATTCAAATGCCGGTCATGGACGGATATACCGCCACTCAGGAAATACGTCAGCTGCCGGATGAACGGCTGGCAAACATTCCGATTGTGGCGATGACGGCAAATGCCTTTGATGAAGATAAAAAGAAAGCGTTTGATGTTGGGATGGACGGATATATTGCAAAGCCGATTGATGTTCCGGAGTTGATGGAAATATTGGCGCAAATACTGGGGGAGTGTTAATATTACATAGGAAAAGACGGGATAGAATGAAAGCATTGCTGACAGAATACAATGCCAAGGAAGAAAAGACTTTTGAAGATATTCCGGACTTCCATGTGAAGTTTGAAAGAATCCATCCGTTCCAAGACGGTAATAGTCGCGTAGGCAGATTGATTACGTTCAAGGAATGCCTGAAGTATCATATTGTCCATTCATAATTGAGGATAATCTGAAAATGTTCTGTAAAGTGATAGAAAACAAGTGCATTCAGTGGTACGAATCAGAGCAGTGTACGGTTAGAAATTTAATTGAATATATCGAGAAACTACGACATACGGCTGTGAAATGCTAATTCTTGCCCGGATATGCCGGTTGCGTAGTTTACACTTAAAAAGAATGATTAGAGTTTTATTCGTGTGCCACGGCAAAATCCGTACTTTTGTCTGAAGTGGCTTAAAATCAAGGCTTTTGAGGAATGAGAATGGGATTTGTACCCCCATTGTACCCCTATTTTGCGCAAGTGTACCGCGACAACCTGAAAGCAAAGCTTTCGGGTTGGAATTTGTTAACCGGACTGCCCTCGATAAAATGAATATGATTTGTGGTGAAAGGAGTTCCTGCGGGGACTTTGTATAAAAATGTCGGTTTGAATGTCGGTTAAGTGTCGGTTTGTTTATATGGAACTGATACATTTGCAGTCGTGAGATTGAAGTTGAGGAGTATGAACATTACGATGCACCGAAATGTTATCAAAATGTTCCGAATTGTTATTAGAATATTATTAGTTCCGGTAATTGCAGCAAAATTGATAAAAATGAGAGAATCAATTTGATGATTGAATGCAATACATACTATGTGGTTGTACTTTTAATAATAATTGTATACCCTACCTAAACATGCATGGAAAACAAGTTGATCACAATAAAATAACATAAAATATTGAAAAATAACATAAAATATGTTATTATGAATGAAATCATGTTACAAGGAGATGTCATATGCAAAAGCAATTAGAGCAGTATTTCGGCTGCAAAGTAAAAATAGCAGAATATAAGAATAGATTACCATTACCGATTTTTATGACTATGCGCGTTATTATGATGGTTGAACTATATGGTGTTAACTTTGCCATAATAGATGTAGTGAAGGAAATGGAACTAAGTGTTGCCGCAATGAAAAATCAGAAAGTAAAGTATGAGGAAGTATTGCAGTGTCCTGTAGCATATGAAGTAGCGTTAAACAGCGTTTCCATGAGAAATGCGCTGGTGAAAAGCGGAGTTCCGTTTGTGGATTTGCCGGGAAACGTATTTTTGCCATTTATGGGAATTGTATTGCAGGATGTGTATCGCAAGCAGCTTGTCAAGGCAGATAGGATGATGCCTGCAACACAGATGGTGTTCTTGGAACTTTTATATATGGATGATGAGGAATCTGTGCTAAAAAGTGAGGTTGCGAACAAGCTGAATCTTACCAAGACGTCCATTACAAGAGCAACAGCACAATTAGAGGGAATGGGACTCATCCGCCAGATGAAATCCGGAACAGAGATTGCGATTAGGAGAAATTACACACGCAAAGAGTATTATGAGAATGCAAAAGCATATTTGATTAATCCGGTTCAGAAAGAGATTACAATCATGCGATATGAATCAACCTTTGAATCATTTAGCGCAGGTGAATCCGCTCTTAGTCAGGAGTCAGAATTGAATCCCCCAAGAATAGAGGAACGGGCAATCTACAAGGGCGAGGAAGTTGTTGACCAGTTGGAAATTGTGGATGCCAGATCTGAAGATCCGGACGACTGCTTGAAGGTACAATTATGGAAATACAATCCTTCTTATTTTGCAAGAGAAGGATGTGTTGATCCTGTTTCACTGGCATGTACATTCAATGGTAACAAAGACGAAAGAATAGAAATGAGTGTTGAGAAACTGCTGGAGGAATTATGAAAGTACTTGTAATACCGGATATTCATCTGAAAACATGGATATTTGACAGGGCAGAGAAAATCATAAAAGACGGTAAGGCGGATCGGGCTGTATGCCTTATGGATATTCCGGATGACTGGAATATGGAGTTTCAGATAGAACGATATAAAGAAACATTTGACCGGGCAATCGCATATGCCATGGACTATCCGGATACTCTCTGGTGCTATGGCAATCATGATGTCAGCTACCCGTGGGGAAGGCTTGAGACCGGATATTCTCCTTATGCCGAGAGGACGGTCATATCAAAGCTCGAAGAACTTGAGAACAGCCTTAAGAGTCCGGCACAGATCAACATAATCCATCGGATTGACAATGTGCTTTTCTCACATGGAGGGCTTACAGCTGATTTTCTGAAATGGCTAAACGCGGATCTGCTGTTTGCTGATATAGATGATGTTATTGCAGCGGTGAACGATGCTTCCCATGATTATCTCTGGAATGATAAATCACCGTTATGGCTCAGACCACAGTATGAGACCAGAGAGATATTCAGAGCAGATACCTACAAACAGGTGGTAGGGCATACTCCGGTGGAGAAGATATTTGAAAAAGACGGCATCATATCGACAGATGTGTTCTCTACCTATAGAGACG
>JAQXOR010000175.1 GCA_029099805.1 Lachnospiraceae bacterium | reverse complement strand
TATCCCGCTTTCCGAGGCGTTAGAGATTACGAGCCGTTCAATGAAGAATATCCACTTCCGGCGGGCGCTTCTGGCGGCGAAGAAGGAGGTAGAGCAGGGCTCGAACCTCAGCGAGCCGTTAAGGAAGAGCGGTCTGTTCCCGATGATGATTCCGCAGATGATTAAAATCGGTGAGGAGACCGGTAATATCGACGGTATGTTACTAAAGTCCGCGGACTACTACGAGGACGAGGTCGAGATTGCGACCGGCAGTCTGACAACGCTGATGGAGCCGCTGATTATCGTCGTGCTCGGTGTTATCGTAGCAGTACTCGTGCTTGCGATGTATATGCCGATGATTAGTATGTACCAGGGTCTGGAAGGTCTGTAAGAGGAGTCTTTGTATGAGGAGAGAGAGGAACCGGGGGTTTTCTCTGGTTGAGCTGATTGTCGTAGTGCTGATTCTGGGGATACTCGCCGTGTCACTCGCGCCCCAGGTCATGAAATGGGTCGGAAGGTCGAAGGAGAGCCTGGATTTCCAGGAAGCAGACAAGATTAAGGCGGTCGCCCAGACTGCTCTGGCAGAGTTTGAAAGTATCAACGGAGTGACGGCTCTGCAGGATGAGAACTACAATGTGACCTCGGCAGGCGTAGTAACCGCTGCGGGCGGTACGGAATTAAATACCGGCATGACCGCTTTGCTTGAGGAGTATCTGGGCGGGGAGTACCCCGCCGTACAGAGTTTGTCCGGTAAGGTATTTCAGATCCAGCTGAAGGCGACCGGCAGGAAGATTTACGTCACGACGGTGACGGGGACTTATTAACCGCGGTTAATTATATCCCGGGGGACGCCGCATAACCGGTGCGAAAGCACAGGCGTAAGGGGATATTTTAACATATATCATAGAGAGAAAAGGAGAGAAAAGTATGAAAAAGTTATTAAACAAGAAGAACAACAAAGGTTTTTCCCTGGTTGAGCTTATCGTAGTAGTATTAATCATGGGAATCATTGCGGTAGCACTGGCTCCGCAGGTAATGAAGTGGGTAGGTACTTCTAAGGAAAAGACAGATGACAGCAATGCAGCTGCTCTTAAATCTTCTGTACAGACTGCTTTGGCAGATTGGCAGATTACCAACAACCTTCCATCTGGCGGAACAGCGACGTATACGGTAAGTAGTGGTACTACGACACTTGTTGGTGGAGCTGGTGACAGTGTTTGTGCAGGACTTGGTGCAAAGATTGATGAGGTAACTGCGAAGGACTATCCGGAGCCGCAAGCATGTACTCAGTTTAATATTTCAATTGATTGCGCTACCGGTAAAGTAGATGTATCAAAGAGCTAGTATATAGTTGTTTCCTCCCCACCGGCTTTGCCGGTGGGGATACGGAGCAAAAGTTACATAGACCCTGTGGGCCTACCCCAACCAGGTGAAATTCCTAAAATCAAACACACAAAAGAAAGGACAGTCGGTATGGAAGGATACGAGATAATTGTATATCCGTTGGTATTTATTTACGGAATACTGATTGGCAGCTTCTTAAATGTGTGTATTTACCGCATTCCAAAGCATGAAAGCATCGTGACCGTTCCGTCACACTGCATGAGCTGTGGTTATGGGCTCAGGTGGTATGATTTGGTTCCGGTGTTTTCATGGCTTTGCCTACGCGGGAGATGTCGTAAGTGTAAGGCAAAGATTTCCGTGCAGTATCCTCTGATTGAGGCGCTGAATGGAATTTTATGGCTTTTGATTATCTTCCTTCGCGGTCTGACCGTGGAAGGAATTTTGTACTGTCTGTTAGCTTCCGCGTTGATTGTGATTAGTGTCATTGATTTCCGGACGTACGAGATTCCGTTCGGACTCAACGTGTTCATATTTTTGCTTGGTGCGGTCAGACTTTGTACAGACCTTAAGAATTGGTCACTGTATGTGATTGGATTTTTCCTGGTCAGCGGGATATTCTTACTCGCTGGCTGGCTGGCGCTGAAGCTTTTGAAAAAGGAAGGCATGGGCGGCGGTGATGTAAAGCTGATGGCGGCAGCGGGGCTACTGCTCGGCGGACCGAAGATTTTTCTTGCGATGTTAGCGGGCTGTGTTGTGGCGGTGCTGGTTCATCCGCTCCGGATGAAATTCGGAGGCGAGGACAGCGGACTGGCGTTCGGACCGTATCTGGCGGCAGGGATTTTATTTGCCGCTTTGTTCGGAGATACCGTAATTCGGTGGTATCTCGGGTTATTTGTGTGATAGGGAGAAAGGGAATCCCCTTGGGAGTATGAAGCTCATATGACATTTCAGCAGGACATGAAATGGCATGTGTTACTGAAATGTTATATGTGGTTACCACGAACATGAAGGAGGGTTTTATGGCAAGGACAGTAGTAAGTATTGAAATAGGACTTACCCAGACGAGATTGCTTGAGCTGGAGGCAGGCAAAAGGTTGCAGCGTGTGAAGAAGGCTGTTGTTTTTGATACTCCGCAAAACACAATGGAAGATGGTTATATCCGGGACACCTCGGAGTTTGCAGAGCAGCTGAGTATGCAGATGCGTCTGGCTGGGATTAAAACACGCGATATTATTTTTACAATTTCTTCTAACAAGGTAATCAGCCGTGAGGTAACGGTAACGGCACTGAAGGAGAAGCTGTTAAAGAGTATCGTGGAGGCAGAGGCTCCGGATTATTTTCCGATGGATATTTCCGACCATGCAATTTCTTATTCGATAATCGGTCAGAATAAAGCGGAAAAGCAGTACCGCCTGATGGTATATGCAATACCGGAGACACTGTTGGAGTGCTTCTATTCAGTGGCAAATGAAATGAAATGTAATATTGTGTCCATGGACTATGTCGGGAATTCCATGTACCAGTGGTTAAAGCGTTCCACGCTGCAGGATGTCAGTCTTGTGATGCAGATGAACGAATCCGCAACCGTGGTAACGGTTATCGACAAGGGCGAGCTGGGAGTACAGAGAACGATTAATTACGGTATTTCCATGCTGGCAGATGCGCTGGCAGAGACGCACTGCTATGATGAGGTTACGACGCAGGCTGCGGCATTAAAGATGCTGCAGGAGGAGGCGTTCTTAACCATCAGCGAGGAGCAGGAGGAGCTGTGGAAGAAGAAGGAGCTGGCACGAATCAGCGAGAACCGTTTCCGCCGGATAGAGAAGAAACAGGAAAGTGATGCAGAAGGAGAGGCAGCTGCCACAAACGATGTAAGTGTGGAGCGGATTCTTTCCGATGATGAGATTTTGCGGCGTCGGATGGGAGCAAGAGTCGAAGTTTCCGAGGCTGCCAAGAATATTACCGGAAGGGTACGTCGCGTTATCGAATATTTTGCAACGAATCATCCGGATACGCCGGTACAGCAGATTTACATTACCGGACCGGGTGCTTCCGTAAAGGGAATTGACGAGATGATTTCTACCGAGCTGGATTTGCCGGTGGAAATCTACAATGTTACCGAGGGCGTTGTCTTTACAAATACGGCGCGGGAGTTTGAGGAGCGTGGTGCAGAGTTCTTAGCCTGCTTCGGTGCGATTGTGAACCCGCTCGGGCTTCGTCCGGCAGATGCGATTTTAAGAGAGAAAAAGAAGAACATTGCGATTTTGTCCGCAACGATTTTTATTGCGGCAGCTGCAGTGATTGCATATCTTGTAGTAGATGCTACCCTTGACATCCGGTATGAGAAAAAGATGAAAGCATTATTCGAGGAGCGTATTGAGGCGGCAGAGAGCATTGAACAGTTGTATGCCGTGTATCAGGCGAGTCAGGAGTCCATTGCCAGCATGGCAGCAACGGATGCACTCAGCTTCTCTGTGGCAGAGCAGTTAAATGATATTATCGCGGCTCTGGAACGCGCTTTGCCGTCCCGTTCTCTGGTACATTCCTTCTCGATTACCGGAGATTCGATGACGATTAATTTCACTACCGTCACAAAGGAAGAGGCAGCAAAGGTTTTGATGCAGTTAAAGACGATTCCGTACATTTCCGAGGTAGCGGTAGCCGGTATCGTGGAAAATGTAGATGAAACAACCAATCGTACCGAAGTGGTATTTACCGTGAACTGTACACTGCAAAAAAAGCCTGAGTCAACATCTCCGGACGGTAATGAGGCTCAGGGCGGAGCTACGACGGAAGGAACGGAGGTGCAGTAGTATGGAGAAGAAAAAGGGAAATGAATTGCAGATTTTTCTGCTGATGCTTGTGTTGGTTATATTGATGGTAATTGTCTCCGTGAACTATCTGTATCTTCCTCTGGTAGAGGAAAAGCAGCAGCTGCAGGAGGAGAATTATGTACTGAATGTCCGCCTCATTGAGCTGACCAATATGAGTGTAAACGAGAATTTTTACAAGGATGAGATTAACAAGTCCCGCGCATCAATGAGTGAGGTTCTGGACAGGTACAGTGCCGGTAACACACCGGAAAAGAGCATTAAGCTTGTAAGTGATATGGAAGAGACTTTGAAGATGAAGATTCCGACTGTGACCTTCTCTTCGCCGAATGTACTTACCAGTGTTAAGATGCCGGTGGTTAGGGATGCAGAGGACGGCAGCTATTCTATCGGGTATTATGACGTTACCTTGTTACAGGAAACCCTGTCGGCAAATTATTCCTGTGATTACAATCAGCTAAAGAGTCTGGTGGATTATGTGAATGCATATCCGGAGCGAATGAATATCGAGTCCATTGCTGTAAATTATGACAGTGAGACGGACTTGCTCGGAGGGAACATAGTATTTAATCTGTATGCTGTTACCGGTACGGATAAGCAGTACACAGAGCCGGAGATTTCGAATATCCGTCTCGGCGAGGATAATATTTTCAGCAAATAAATTTCTGTAAGATATAGGAGCTATTCCTATATCTTATGGTCGTTCCGGGGCTGTGCGCAGATGCACGCCCCCCGGAACTGACCGGAATGTGACAGGAGGCAGGAGCATGAGGATAAGAAAAAATAAGAATAAAGGTTTTACGCTGGTGGAAGTTATTGTCAGTATGCTCGTACTTTCTATTACAATCGCGTCGGTGCTGACAGCGTTTTCTCTTTCCGCCAAGAGTAATGCGAAAACGAAGAGGCTGCAGGGAGCGGAATCCCTGATGGAGGATTTGCTGGAGCTTGCGGGAGCGGTAAAGGACAGCTCGCAATATGCCGATACCTGTGCGGGGTTATATGCCGGCACGGTAACAACAAAGCAGAGCTTAAGTGATACCCAGCCTGTGGAGATTGTGGAAATCACGGGAGTACAGAAGGGCAGCTACACCTATAAGGTTGAGGTCACAAGAGATACACAGCCGGCAAAATACAGTGGAATGAATGGCAGGGATGTGCTGAGCTTCGGCGCGAGCGGGAGTAAGGCGGCGATTATTGACGCTAGCCTGAAGGGAACGGATATGAATAACGACGGTGTCAGTGATTATGACAGGATGGCACTCGATACGTTTTATTCAGCGCACTGTAACAAAGTACTTGAGTATAATGCAGCTCTTCCCGAGGACGTTACGCCTACGCCTACGCCGCTTGTCTCGATGGGAGAGGATGATGTGAGGCAGCTGATTGACCGGGACATTTTGCTGGAAGCAGTGAAAACACCGGAGGGAAAGATGGAGCTGGCAGCGTATATGAGCTACACGGTGGATAGTTCTCTTTTACTCCCGGATGGGATGAGTCGTACGCTGGAAATGGAGTTTTACAGGTCTGCCGCCTATCATGTGGCCTCGGATGCAACCGAAGGGGCGGAAAAGCTCGACCGGATTTACCTTCTGTATTCCCCGTGGGCGGGTGAGAACAGATTCTCTGCAGATAATTATGATGTGCGGATTGTCGATAAGGAAAAGGTACTGGGAGCGGATGTATTTCTTGTGTACCAGGAGGACACCACGAAGGTGGTAGACAGCACACTACTTACCCAGCAGCTCAGTGACCGGTTTAATGCGAAGGATATTAAGGTGTATTTCGGAGAGAAGGGAGAGTCCCAGAGTGAACCGCACCGGGTGGATTTATACAGTCCGGCGGGAATCACGTTGGCCGGCTCGGTTACCGGCGTAACGGCACATAGCAATTCCATGATTTCCGAAACTGACGAGATACGTGTGGAAGAGCTGATGATAAAGATTTTTGATGCAGAGGGAAACGAACTGGAAAGTGGAGTTGCCGCCTGCCTGCAATAAATACATGACTTAGGAGGGATAGCGTTGATGGAGGGAAAATCGATTCTAAAGAATAACAAAGGTGCCTCTTTGATTCTGGTCATTGGCTGTGTGGCACTTCTGTCGGTGGTCGGTTCTATGCTTTTACTGGTGACCATGAATAACCGGGAGATGAAGGAGTTGGAGCGGAAAGCGCAGCAGACCTTTTACGAGGCGGACAGCAGCTCCGATGAGCTGGCAGGTCAGCTCGCGATTGTGGCCGAGGACGCTCTGAAGCTTGCATTCGCGGATATGATGGTGGAGTATTCCCAAATATCAAATAAGGCAGACCGTGAGAGCCGCTATGCAGAATTTTTCAAAGAAGCGTTCAAGCAAAAGGTTTCTGCCAGTGGTGCTGCCAGTGCTATCATGCGTGATGCGCTCGGATTGGGGCTTACGGATGCGCTGGATGTAGACGTTACATTCGGTACTGTTTCGGAAGAAACCGCACCGGCTGCAAATCAGACGAAGGTAATCCGGATTCAGGATGCGACCTTTACGTATACGGCATCGAACGGCAGTCAGGCAAAGATTACGACAGATATTTGTGTCAGTGCAATAATTCCGGATGTGGAGGCCGGCATGGGCGACAGCATAAAGTGTGATTTTACGGATTTTGCGCTGATAACGGGTGCGGATACAGCCTCTGTCATCAATTCCGGTGAGACGGTAAAGATTGACGGAAATTTATATACCAAAAACAATTTGAAGCTGGGGGATACCGCTACGAATGCAACCGGCTTGAAAATGGAAATTTTAAATGCAAAGAAGCTGCTGGTGGGCAAAGAACTATTGCTGGAGAAATCGGCAAATTTAAAGATTAACAGTGGTTCCTTATCCGGCGGCGAGGGAGTCTGGGCCTCCGGTGTGACGGTAGCGGACGGAGGAACTCTTACCGCAAATTCCAACTTTTATGTGGCGGACGATTTGACCGTCAGCGGAACGAACACCAAGGTTTTTATCAGCGGGAATGAGTATATCGGCTACAGCGGAATTACCGGTGCTGCGGATTTGTCTGCGGCAAACAGTGCAATTACCATTAATACGGCAAAAAATATTACGATTGATTTAAGCGGAACGACGAATCTTGTGTTAAACGGAAGCTCCTATATCCATGATGCAATCTGGAGCACCCTGGGAGATGCAAGTAATAAGTTAGGTATTTTACAGGGTGAATCCGTGGCATATAAGGATATGCAGAGTATGTATCTGGTGCCGGGCGAATGTCTGAAAACAGGGCATAATCCGATGACGAAATCTGAGTATGAAGCTGCGACAAACGGTGGTGTAAGTTGTATGGTTACCGATTCTTTTATGTATGACCTGGACCACCCGGATGCATTTGGCAATATAACGGCAAGTTTTTCCTTAGCACCGTATCTGGCAGACTCCAAATATGTAGTTCGTCATGTAAAGCTGGATGGTGGTGTTACGGAGTTTGTATACCTGTATCTGAATTTTAAGGATGAAAATGCGGCACAGAAGTATTTTGCAGACTACATGGCTACGGATTTGGCGATTCCGTTAAAAAAGCAGCTGAATAATATGGGAGCCAGCACTATTAAGCTTGCTCAGAACAATTATACGCTGGCGAATGCATTTAATTTTGATTCCTCAAGCAGCACTTATGGCATTCAGGAGGCAACAACTTCCTTTACAAAGCTCAGCACCAACAGCCTGCTGGCAAAGCGCAGACAGAAGGGACTATTTACTTCGTTCCGTATGAATACGATCTCCAGCGAACCGGATAGCTATGATATTATCAATGACGGGATTCTGAACATGACGGAGCTTGGAGCTGTGGCAACAAACACCTGGGTGAAGGAGTCCTACACGGTTGACGGCAGTACCTATAATTTCTGGATCTACAACTGCAGTGACCCGGCGACAGGAGTTGCGGAGCTGACATCAAATCCGAATCTGAACGGAATTATGCTTGTAAACGGAAAGCTTAAGATTAATGCAACAGGAGCAACGGTAAACGGACTGGTGATTGCGACCGGTGGCGTGGAGTTTGTCAGTCAGACTAATCTGACAAGTAATAAGACGGCAGTGGAAGCATTGTTAAAGAAGGATGAGGTTGCAAAATATTTTAAGGGTCTGGGTACCGGTGGCGGTGCGACACCGTATCTTTCCTCAGAGGCAGTTACGGTATCCTTTGAAAACTGGCATAAGAACTAGTGCCTTGTGACAGACAGAGAGCAGACGGAGGCTGATGTATGGAGAATAGCAGAAAAAAACAGAATAACAGCGGCATGTCCCTGATAGAGATAGTTGTGGTTGTGCTGATTTTGGGAATTCTTTCTGCAGGAGCGGTGGTCGGGTTTTCCTTTATCCGCAGCAGGGATGCCTCCAGTGCGGCAGAAACCATTGTATCCCTACTGAACCGGACCAAGACGGAAACACTGGCATCCAAGGAGACTGTTAAGCTTCAGGTGATGAAAGACGGAAATAAGTTTTATGGCAAGATTATTAAGGGAAGTGAGGAGATAGACAAGGTGGAAATCGGCGGGAACGGCATCAGTATTGTTGCCACCGGCGGAGGAAGCTCTCTGACAATAGATATGTCCCACCCGTGTGAAATCTCCTATAATAAATCTAACGGCGCATTCAGTAGTAGTACCTATACGAAATTTGTGATTACGGGTGCGAAAACATCAACCGTCTATATGGTAACCGGTACCGGCCGGTGCTATATGGAGTAAAGGAGGGGGAGCAATGGTTGTAAAAGAACAAAGCGGAACGCGATCCAATCGTGGCTACTCCTTAATTGAGCTGATTGTGACCGTACTGATTTCTTCGGTAGTTATGTTGGCAGTGGTAGGGTTTCTTACAACCGGGTTAAATCATTACCGCAGTGTGAATTCTGAGACGCTGCTGCAGATGGAGTCACAGATGACGGAGCTCTTTTTGACGGAGCTGTTTCAGGAGGCTACGGATTTTCAAACCGTACCGGCTTCGGATTATCCGGCAGGAAAGGATGTGAAATCCGCGGTGGAAGTGAAGCGGGACGGATTGACCTACATGGTGGCATTAATCGGCAGTGAGCTGCGGTTTGGTGAAGTAACGGCAGGTACAATGGCAGAAGAGCTCGCGGAGCTTGCAGGGAAGGGAAAAGGCGAGACCTTTCTGGCACAGTACGTAACTTCATTTTCTCTTGCCAGCGGAGGAGAAAGCTTTGCGAATGCATTAGGTAACAGCTATGTAGGAACTATGATTGATGTAACGTATCAGGTGGATCAGAAGAGCTATAGCAGCTCGTCCCTGATTACTCTGCGAAATAGAGTGAAAAATTAGATTCGGAGGAGGGAAACGATATGACCAGGAAAACGCGTATTATCATCAGTCTGCTGTTTGTCGTGATTGCGTTTGCAGCAGGTATTGCGGCATATGCCGGCGTAAACAGAGACCGTGACGCGAAGGCAGGGGGCGGTACAACCACAAGATATTCTGTGGATGCCGACGGAAAGATAGCACTGCCTGCCATTAATACCTCAGCAGCCAAGGGAACGGAAGAGAATCCGTTGATTATTTTGGAAATCGTACCATATGAAGGGCTTGGCACGATAGGGTATCATATTGCCGGCTGCGAGCCGATTAATATGGAAAAGGTAAAATGGAACGGGGAGTATGATTCTCTTCCGGCAGAAGGAAAATTGTTTACGGTAACCAGACCTACTGTTACGTTCTGGGAGAAGGATGCTCCGGAAGGCTTTACAAAGTATAAGGTTGAGGGAAAGTATACAGTAACCGAGCTGACACAGTACGGAGCGATGAAGTATGTGTCGGACAATACCGGTGATTATAAGATGACGGGAGCCCCGACAGAGGTGTATGAGCCGGCACCGGATGGCTATACGGGTACGAAATATAAAGAAGTAACCAAAGAAGATGGATCAAAGACTTATGAAGAAGATACAAACGGCACGTTTATGCGTCGTATAAAGGCTACCTTTGCAGAGGTACCGGAGAAGAACGGCGACTACGTTTGGGAGCCGCTTTCTGTAGAGGATTGTCAGACGCTTGCAACCCACGAAAAAAGGGATGAACGTCTGCCGTATCTCACCGGCGACCATGTGGAAGGAAGCGATGTCCGGACCTGTCTGGAAAATGTAAAGTATATCTCTGTTCCTCATGTGGAGACGATTGAGCACAATAATATTTTCTTAAAAGAAAGTATCGGTCTTGCATATGAGATGGAGGACGGCAAGCGTGTAAATTACAAGGAAGAAGCGGGAAAACCAACCCTTGAAGAGCGGATAGCAAATTATAAATGTATTGTTTACACTGTTACACCGGAAGATTTGAATATTACGAAGGGCGGAGTACTGGTGAATCAGGCACTGATTGACTGTGCGGATTTAATCTGTATTTCTTCTACAGACTCTACGGGAGCTGCAATCAATACGTACAAGAAATTTAAAGAAGACGGTGGCTCCGGATTAAAGTGTGACTTAAATAAGGAGACGACGGATTGCTTCCAAAATAATCCTCTGGACTGGCCGGCGGCACTGGCAATTTACAAGAGAGCATCGAATACGGAACATCCGGTACCGATTATCTGGGACACAAAGACATTTACAAACTTTGTGAAAGCCGAGAATCTGAAAAAGGATGTCGTATTACAATGCAAGGATGCATCCGGCTCTTTTTTGGTAAATTCGAAGGTAGACGGCTCTGACGATAATATGTATAAGCTGTATCTGCTGTTATATGAGATGTCGGCTTCGGTATTGCAGAGCTTTTTCGGCGATCCGGCGAGCTTCCCGACAGCATCTGTGGAGAAAACTATTACACTGGACGGTGGGGGAACTAAGACCCTGACGATGACAACGCCTCTTTTGACAGACTATATCGGAGAAGAAGCTCAGAAGTACTGGGCAAGTCAGACGTTATATCCGTGGAAGAGCGGACTGCTTCCGCACAAGACCTCCATGGATGATGCAAGTAATGTTGCCGTACTGGACACCTTTGGTATTATGAACAGCGGTGCCGACGGAGTCAGTATTTTCCACTATAACTCCAGCGGAGCACAGAATCTGGTACGAAACGGAATTCATATTTATGACGGCGATAAATTTATGGGTACTGATTTTAATAATCCAAGCCAGGTTAAGAATGATCAGTACGGTCAGGACGTATACGAATTCTTTGAGAGTGTCGGTCTGACGAAGACACAGGTAACAACAGCAGAAATACTGTATTATCTTCTGAACGGTCTGACTAATTCTCCGAGCGTTCCGAATAACTACAGTTACAGGGTATTGGAGCTTCAGCCGGCGACGAAGTTTAAAACAGCTTCTGCTCCCGGTACTGCTACGGATGATGCATTCTGGAGGGCTTTTATTGCCAAATATGCGAATACAACCGGTACGGTAACGGTAGACCGCATGTCTGTCCCGGAATTTATCGGAAAGCATGTGGAGCTTATCAGTGAATACGACTTAATTTATATTGGTGTGAATGTTTTACCGGGGAACTGGACTATGGACTTTTCCGGAACGGACTTTATCTATGCACATACCGGTCCGACCGTTACGATTTCCGGAAAATCTGCATTGCGCGGATGGCTGGCAGATTCCAGCCATGATGTGACTACCTATACACTTTCCGGTAATGACTTGACAAAGCTTGCATTGACGAAGCTGCAGCAGTACGTTGCTTCCGGTGCGCCGCTTCTGTTTGGTACGGGCTTCTTTACCAATGAAACTGCTACTTCCGTTGCATCCAATATTGACCACAACTCTTATATGTATCAGCTGTATGCCGGTTCTGCAGAGTTTTCCGGTATCAGTAATCCGATTTATGAGTATGCGCTGTCAAAAAAGGATACCTATATGGCAACAGAGGAAGCGCTGCGAAAAGGTCTTGCAAAGAGCCGTCGTGTGGAGCTGGAGGTAACCTCAAAGCCGAAGGAGTATTCCGGTGTAACCGAGCATTCCGATCACAATAAGTCAGAGCATTATCTTACGAATAATACACTTTCCTTCACCTTTAAGGTGAACGCTCCGACGGGTACGTCCTATGAACTGGCACTTTATGTAGATGCAAATGGTGATGGTACCTTTTCTACGAATGAAAGACTAGATAACTTAACTGTTTATAGCAACGGAACCAAGATAACAAACGGGATTCTGGAGGCAGGCAAAAGCTATAATGTGTCACGAGAAGTGACAGACCGTGTGGGTGCAGTGGCTTGGAAGCTTGATTTGGTAGCGAATACACCGAGTGTAGAGGTCGAGGATCGTATGGTATACACTTCCTTACAGGGCTTATCTGCTATCAAGGCAACCACAAAGGATACGCTTAATATTCTTCAGATTGTGAAGGATAGCGATAATGTCTTGTTACTTCCGCAGGACTCAGAGGGGAATGCGGGTGGCTTAATGGGTGTTCAGAAGAAATTCTGGGATTGGACACGTAATATTAATGGTCTGGACATTCACTTTACACGTATGACACAGGCAGAGGTGTTGCAGAAATTAACCGAGAATGTAAAGTATCTGAATACCTATAATATGTTGATTCTTGGTTTCGGAGATTGTTATAACGCAGCCAGTGATGATGCATTACTTGATGCAATCGAAGCCTTTATTGCAACAGGGAAGGCGGTATTATATACGCACGATGCATCCTCGACGGTAGGTGATGATGGTGCTTCCGCAGATGATAAGAGCTGGGCAAAGGAAATTACATGGAGATTCCGTGACCGGTTTGGTATGGATCGTTATGACGTTAGTACCTACAGAGGACTTACCGGTAAGACCAGAGCGGATTATCCGTTCCTTCCAAGCTCTACCGTAAGTACTGATATGGTGATTGCATCTACTTCTTCGAACGAAGTTGAGTATATGTTTTCCGCTCTTACGTCGGAAGGTTACGGATATACCGCAACACCGAGTGGTGACGCTGTAAATGTTTCGTTTAACGATCAGTATCAGGAAATACAGTATACTCTTCCGACAGCAGTCAATAAGAATGATTGCGAGAAGATTGTAATTAAGTATGCAACTGCAAGTAATGCTTCGACGAAAGACATTGCGATTAAGTTGAAAAATGAGGCTAACGAGGACATACATACAAAATATAATCTGATTTCTACGACTGTAACGGAGTACGAAGTGAATGCGAGTGAACTTACCGGTAATAAGGTTAGCAAAGTTTGTTTCATGGCAAATAGCGAAGCCTGCTCCGCAACCGTATATAGTGTTACCTTTATAATGAAGCCAAGTGTTGGTTCGCCGACCACGCATCTGTTGGTACAAGGCTTCACAAACGGTCACTTGTATCGTCATGCAATGTCGCTGCCGCATAACCAGTTTGCAAAGCGTGTATCAAAGCAAAATAGCGGAGCAATTACGCAGTACCCGTACGAGATTCCGGATTCCTTTGAAATAGCAAAGACACATACCCAGTATTATCAGTTGGATATGGAGCAGAAGGAAATGAATGTATGGTTCTGTCTTGCAGACGGAACAGAGGTGAATAATATTGATGAGGTGAAAGGTAAAACGGATTACCAGAATAAGCTTCATAGCTATTATTCATCAACTGCAAATGATGGGCGTAATAACTATTATATTTACAACTTTGGAAACATTACCTATTCCGGAATGGGTCATGACGGCAATATGACTGATACCGAGATAAAGCTTTTTATCAATACCTTTGTTGCAGCGTATCGTGCTACTGCAACACCGGTAAAGGTAGTTGCAGTGAACCCGGATGCGACAAAGAATGCTACTTCCGGTGAATATTATCTGTGCGTGGATGTTGATTCCAAGGATGGAGAAAAGTTACTTGGCGGTACTGCACAGGGTATCTATGAAAAGTATACGTTACAGGAATGGAATGGTACAGAATATGTGGTTTCCGATACTCCGACGGGGACTTCAAAGAGAGTGTATTTCTATCTTGATGATAAGACATCCGGTGGTGGTAAGAGAGAGTATACGCTGAAGTGTTCCATAGATTCCTTCGGTACTGAGCTGGAAGTTAAGCCACTTGCAATTTATCGCACGGACGATATGGGTACAGATACGAGTACGACCCATATGAGTCTGAAGGATAATTCAAAAAAGTTTAAGTCTTCTTCCAGTGAAATCTATTATGTCGATGTACCGATAAAGAAGGAAACCGTAGGGGCTAAGAAGGCTGTTACAACGACAAATCTGAATATTAAGGTTATTGCAAAATATACCATTGGTTCTGAAGAGTATACGACAGAGGGCGATACAAAGATTATTATTACCCCGCGTGGTTTGTTTGATTTGGACTAGAAAGAACGATATGGTAGGATTTGAGGAGAACTTACGATGAATAAGAGTAAGAATGTGTTTGTAACGATTTTGTTTGTAATTGTTGTGTTGTTGATGACCGGATGTGGCGGCGGAAAGGAGAATATCTATGTTCTGCCGACACTTGCACCAACAAATACACCACTGCCGCAGGAGGAGGAGAAGCCAACTCCGACTACTGCGCCGGATGCTGCCTATACAAAGGTGATTGAACTGGACGGAGAAGATTTTAACCAAACCACACTATTTCGACTGGAGGGCGAGGGAAGTCTCGGGGTTAAGCCTCTTGCTTATGCCGGTTCTTATTCATTCTGTATGTCCGGAAGAGGAGAGACATGGAATGGCATTTCTCTGGCAGTTGCTGATAAAAAGGGGAATGCAGCGGATGTTGCAGGAAAAAAGCTGTTCTTTTCGACCTGGGTGTACCATGAGACCGGAAAGAAGGAGGTTTTTTCCTGTGCTCTACAGGTAAAAAAGCCGGATGGAACGACAGATATCGGTGCAACAATTACAAAGCACAGTGTCCCAAGCAATACGTGGACGCTGGTCGAGGGATATCTGCCGGTTTATGCGAACGTAACAGAACCGAGAATCCGTATGGAGATGTCTTCAAGCAAGGAGAGTTTTTATTTCGATGACGTCCGAATCAGCTTTGATCCGACAAGTGTTATTGCAGCCAACAAGGATTATTTTTCGAACTCCTTTGAAGGCATTTATTTCGATTTTGAAAACGGAAAGGTAGGATTTACCGGTCGAGGTGGTGGTGAAAAGATTTTCATTGAGCCGGGTGGTGCGGAAGGTAGTGCGAATTGCCTGGTTACAACGAACCGTAGTCAGAACTGGAACGGTCCTTCCATTGATTTATCGGAATATGGTCTTGCCGGAGAAACGGTTTGGGTATCTTTCTCTGCGTCCCATGGCGGCAATCAGACCTCGACAATTAAGTGTACAATACAGGAGCTTGCCTTTGGCGCTAAGGATGAGTCTAAGGCAACGTATACACAGATTGTATCCACAAAACCGCTTGCTCCGGGAGAATGGGCAAAGTCTGACGGGAAGTATAAGATAAAGACGGATACGGAAAAGGCGATTTTGTATTTTGAGACGGACGGAACCGAGGATATACACATTGATAATGTGCTGATTACTGCAAAGGATCCGTCTACGCTCGAGATAGATCCGTCAACCGGTTCTGTTGGGGAAAAGGTAGATCGTCTTGATATATCCGGATTTGAAACGGTATATTCCATGACAGCCGATGACGATAACGAATTGTCAAAGTTTCTGTTGATTGATAATGCTACGGTACAGCTTGATCCGAACGGGTATTCCGGGTCCTGTTACAAGGTTACTGACCGTGGAGCAACCTGGAGCGGTGTGGGGTTGCATTTTGATAAGGTGAATATGTCCGACGCCGTTATTGGAAAGCAAGTATATGTGTCCTTCTGGGTCTATCAGGATTCCGGAAAAACGCTTGATTTTTCTGCAACACTTCAGGTGAATAAGCCGGATGGTACGGCAGTTTGGCCGGAGCGTGTGGCAATCGCAACGCTTCCGAGCGGAAAGTGGACCTTTGTAGAGGGTATGATTCCGATTTATGCGAATGTAGCGGTCCCGCAGATTAATTTTGAGATTCCTACCTCTGCCGATGCGGATTACTATCTGGATGAGATATTGATTGCATATGATCCGAACAGCAACGTTCCGGCGAATCAGGCATATGCGGAGGCTGCAAAGGATAGCCAAAAAAAGACACAGTTTAAAAAGTTGACGCTTGATTTTGAGGATAATAATGCCTTTTTTATGGCGAAGGGAAACGGAAAGCCGACAATTGTATATGGTGGTCATGAGAGCGAGAAGTGTTTGCTTGTTTCCGGACGTAGTCAGAATTGGCATGGTGTTACCGCAGATTTTTCTAAGTATGATATCGCAGGAAGGGAACTGGAGTTTTCTTTCTGGATGTATCATGAGTATGATACGGAGCTGAATGTTATTTTGTCAGCAGAGCAGAACGACGGGGTAACCACGACGTATGTCAATATTGTTTCCGCGAACAGCCAGCCGGACGGGAAATGGACAGAGTATTCCGGTAGCTATGTGATTCCGCAGGGACTGAAAAAGATTTACTTTTATTTTGAATCGCCAAATGCTACGGCGGAATTCTATTTAGATGATGTCGTAATTGACGTTAAGTAACAGGGAGAAGATATCATGGCAAAGGTCTTAATTGTTGAGGACGACAGTAAAATAGCGCGTTTTGTGGAGTTAGAGCTTCGACATGAGGGATATGACGTCGACACTGCATCTGACGGAAGAACCGGGCTTGCAAAGGCTCTGGAGCCGGGAATAGACCTGGTTCTTCTGGATATTATGCTGCCGGAGCTTTCCGGTATGGAGGTGTGTCGCAGAATCCGGCAGGAGTCCGCGGTGCCGATTATTATGTTGACGGCAAAGGGAGATGTTACCGACAAAGTCGCCGGTCTTGATATGGGGGCGAATGACTATATGACAAAGCCGTTTGCCATCGAAGAGCTGTTAGCGCGTATACGTGTTGCGTTAAAAGCGAGCGGTGAGAAAAGCGGAGTAAAGAAAAACTGTCTTCAGTACGAGGGGCTGACGATCGACTTGGCCGCAAGGCAGGTAAGCTATCAGGGCGAGCCACTTTTGCTTACGAAGAAGGAATTTGATTTGCTTGCCTTTTTGTTAAAGAATAAAAACCGTGCGATTCCGAGAGAGGAAGTGCTTTCTGAGGTGTGGGATTATGATTATGCAGGTGATACCAATGTGGTGGATGTGTATATCCGTTACCTTCGTCAGAAGGTGGAAGAACCGCTTGGACTGCATTTGATTGAAACCGTACGGGGAGTGGGGTATATGGTTCGGGATGAAGGCTAAGAAAAAAGAAACAACGTTACAAGTAAAGAGGCATGCCTCGTTGACATATCGAATTGCAATGAATTTTGCGATTTTGTTCCTTGTCACGGGGCTTTTTCTGCTATTTCTTTTTTTGCTTATTCGTATGAAAAGTATCGCAGGTACATACCGGGTAATGGCAGAGGATTTCGCATATGCAATCGAAACCGGAAGAATGAGCGAGGAGGAGCTCGCAGAGAAATGTGCATCGCTTTGTGTGATTTCTTCAGAGAATAAGGAAGAGGTATACCGGATAGGGGAGGAACCCGGACGTCTTTTTTGGGGAAAGTGGATGTTTTGCAGACCAAAGGGCACGTTACAGGTTTATATAAGGCATAAGGCTCCTCTTGTCTTTTCCGGAGCGGAATGCAGTGTAGAGTTTTTATTTGAATGTACCGGAGAATGGAATCAGTTGTTTCGGGAGTGGAGAAGCTTTGCATTCTGGTATCTCGGGATAACAGTGATTGCAGTATTTGTGTGCTTTGTTCTGATTCAGACAGAGTTGCTGCCAATCCGTACTATGGCGGAGCAGGTCAATCGTCTTACCCTGCAGAATATTCATGGGCGGCGGCTGAACGAGGAAGGAACCGAGAATGAATTGAAGGTACTTGCAGCGGTGATTAACCGGATGTTAGATCGTATGGAGGAGACCTACGAGTCACAGAAGCAGTTTGTTTCAGAGGCGTCACATGAACTACAGACGCCGATTACAGTTTTGCAAGGGTATTCTTCAATGCTACGGCGGTGGGGTTCTGAGGATAGAGAGGTGCTGGCGGAATCAGTGAAGGCGATTGAAGAAGAAGCAAAATCGATGCAGGAGCTGGTTGAGAAGTTATTGTTTTTATCCAGACATGAGCGGAAAAAACTCCCGTTTGCCAAGGAGCGGTTTGATATGGCAGAGGTGGTTAGCGAATTGGAGAAGGAATTTGATTATTTGTCCGGGCATAGGGAGATGAGCTGTCCGGTCTGCGAGTCTGTGAGCGTGTATGGCGACCGGCAGCTGATAAAGCAGGCGCTCCGAGTGTTTCTGGATAATGCAGTAAAGTATACAAATGATGGCGACCGGATTTGTGTCTATTGTAGGAATCGTTCCGGCGCCTGTGAGGTTGTGGTTGAGGACAGTGGAATCGGAATGAAGAAAGAGGAGCTGGAGCACATTTTTGCCCGGTTCTACCGTGCAGATACGGTGCGAGGGAAAAATATAGACGGGCATGGACTGGGACTTTCCATAGCACGTCTGATAATTGACGGACATGCAGGAAAGATAACCATTCGTTCGCAGTATACGAAGGGAAGCTCTTTTATGATTACGATACCGCGGCAGAGGAGCAAATAATTGCCCGAGCAGGGAAGGGGAGAGACTTCACATAGGGCAAAGGTCCGATACAGTATGACAGATGGAAGGGGGCAAGCAATATGGAGTGCATCCTTTGTCCGAGACATTGTCCGGTGGATCGGCAGGCGGGAGAACGTGGGTTTTGCGGGATGACAGAGGAGGTTCTTGTGGCGAGAGTTGCACCACATTATTGGGAAGAACCCTGCATTTCCGGCACGAGCGGCTCGGGTACTGTATTTTTTTCCGGTTGCAATTTACGTTGTGTGTATTGTCAGAACCGGGTAATTGCGGCAGGTAGGCTGGGAAGACGGATGAGTGTTCCACAGCTTGCGGAGGCCTTCATGTCCCTACAGAGGCAGGGCTGTCACAATATTAATTTGGTCACTCCGAGCCATTTTGTACCGCAGATTGCACGGGCGCTGAGACTTGCGAAACTGACGATTCCGGTGGTATATAACACTTCCTCCTATGAATGTGTGGAAACTCTGCGGCTTTTAGATGGGTTGGTAGATATTTATCTGGCGGATTTCAAGTACATGGATAAGGAAAGGGCAAAGCGATATTCCCATGCGGAAGACTATTCAGAGACCGCAAAGTTGGCATTAGAGGAGATGGTGCGACAGACGAGGTCTGCCGTGTATGAAAAGGATGGCAGAGTGATTCCGGATGCAACAGAGTACCCGGATGGGGCACTGATGAAGCGTGGCGTCATCGTCAGACACTTGTTGCTGCCGGATGGTGTGGAGGAGGCCAAGCAGGTACTGCGCTATTTATATGAGACGTACGGAGATGTGATTGCTATCAGTATTATGAACCAGTATACGCCGCTTCCGTATGTGGCGGCATATCATGAGCTGAACCGTCAGGTAACGGAGGAGGAATATGAAGAGGTAGTGGAATTTGCTCTGGAGCTTGGCATCGGGCATGGATTTTTGCAGGAGGGACAAGCGGCATCCGAGAGCTTTATTCCGGAGTTTACAGAATAATCATATTTTCCGTTTTCCGGCGTAAGAAAAGAAAGAAAAATAGAATAAGATTAAAAAATCATTAAGATTTTTATGCTTCAAAGATTGTTCATAATTTTATGCTACTATTAGGGTATGGACATGAAAGTAATGTTTTGGGAGGCGAAATTATTGGAAAGACAAATACATAAAGAGAATTATAATGAAAGTGCAGAGGCATCGTGTTTGCCGGCAGAGGGTCAGCTTTTGGCGCAAACGGCTACTTTAGAGGAATGGAAGCGGATGCAGTTAATCTATAACGCGGCATTGAAGGAGATAAATACAAAGCTTGAGATACTAAACAGTGAGTTTCAGATGGCACACCGTTACAATCCGATTGAGCATATTACGGCGCGCATTAAATCACCGGAGAGTATCGCGAAGAAGCTCAGACATCAGGGGCGTGCGCTGACAATGGAAAATATCGTGCGCTATATTAATGATGTGGCGGGGATTCGTATTATCTGTTCGTTTACCTCGGATATTTATCAGATTGCAGAGCTGATTCGCAAGCAGAGCGACGTTACGATTTTAAAGATTAAGGATTATATTGCCAGTCCAAAGGAAAATGGTTACACCAGCTATCACATGATTGTTTCAGTACCGATTTTCCTTTCTGATATGACGATTGATACAAAGGTGGAAATCCAGATTCGTACCATCGCAATGGATTTCTGGGCCAGCCTGGAGCATAAGATGTATTATAAATTTGAGGGGAATGCACCGGAAAATATTCGTCGTGAATTGAAGGAATGTGCCGACTTGGTCGGTTTTCTTGACCGAAAGATGCTTGCAATCAATGAAGAAATCAAGAAATACAGCGATGAGGAGGAGGAAGAAGAGCTGATTTCCGAGACGCTGCAGAATCTTTTTGGCAGAGTCAGCGAGGAGGAAAACGAGGCGGCCGGGACTGCCACCAGAGAGCAGGACAAGCCGATTGTTATCGACCTTCAGGAAACGGAAATTCGACAGGTTGGCAATGAACAGAAAAAGAAAATTTTGTCCATGTCGCGCGGAAGAAAAATTTCAGCAAAATAATGGGCTGAATGTGAATAATATATTGATTTTTTTGGATAAAGTTGATATCATATAACTAGAGGAGATTGTGTTTGTTAGAATACTAATTAGTAATGCTATTTTATAACTAGAGGAGGGGTTCCTATGAGAAGAAAGGGAAGATTATCTACTTTTTCTTTACTTACTCTGGTAGCACTTTTGATGACCGGTTGCGGGGGGAATGACGGAGGCTATGTATTGCCTACATTGGCACCTCAGAACACACCGACTCCGGCTTTGGAGGAGAACAATGGTCCGACTCCGACTGTTGCACCGGATGCAGGGAATATAAAGATTATTGAACTGGATGGTGAGAATTTCAACCAGACCTCATATTTTAAGCAGAGAGGTCTGGTGAATATTGCGGTAAAGCCGGTTGCACACAGCGGAGAGTTTTCTTTCTATGTCTCTAACCGTGAGGATTCTTCGAGCTGTGTCTATCTGGATTTTTCCGACACAGAGGGAAATAAAAAGAATGTGTGCGGCAAGATGATTCACGTTGCTGCATGGGTGTATCAGGAGACTGGTGCATCTTCTACTTTTGTTTTCAGATTGCAGGGTAAGAAGCCGGACGGTTCGGCGGATTCTCCGGAGTCGGTTACGATTAGCGGTGTACAGAGTGGCCAATGGGCGTTGATTGAAGGAGATATTCCGGTGTATTCCAATTTATCAAGCCCGACAATCAGCCTGGAAATGTCGTCTTCCAAGGATCCGTACTATTTTGATGATATTCGCGTGACATATAATCCGGGCAGTGCAATCCCGGCAAATACTGCTTACAATATCAGTAATTTTGCCACGCTTTCTTATGATTTCGAGGATGGAGAGGTGCATTTTGCTCCGCGAGGAACCGGAAATCCTTCGGTAGTAGGAAGCGGTTTTAACGGTAGTTCGAACTGTCTGTTTGTTTCCGGGCGTAGCGCAAGCTGGAACGGAGTACAGCTGGATCTTTCCGAGTATAATGTAGCGGGTACGGATATTTGGGTTTCTTACGCTGCAAAGCATGCTGCAAAGCAGAAGACGAAGGTGATTTGTACACTTCAGTGGCGTGCAGTAGGTACAACTGCAGATAAGTATTCCAATATTACTGCTACAGAAGTCGTTCTGCCGAATGAATGGGCAGAGGGCAAGGGTATGATCCGGATTCCTGCAAATGCGGAGTCTGCCATCATTTACTTTGAAACCGAGGGGACGGATGACTTTTATCTGGATAATGTAATTGTTTCTGACAAAGACCCGTCTAAGATTCAGACAGGCGGCAACCAGGGCGGAAATCAATCCGGCGGTCAGGTTGATGCGGGAAGTATCGATGTTTCGAAGTTTGTTACGATTCATTCCCTGTCCGGTGAGAATGACAAGGAGACACAGATCTTCTCCTCCCGTGGCAGTGCTACACTTGAGATTCAGAAGAGAGGGTATTCCGGCTCCTGCTTTAAGATTTCCGGGCGTACCGCTGCTTGGAACGGTATCGGTATTGATTTTAAGAATCTGAACAACGAGTCCTTTGATGTAATCGGTAAGCAGGTCTATATCTCTTACTGGGTATATCAGGACAGTGGAGAACCGGTAGAGTTTTCTTCTACCCTTCAGGTGAATAAGCCGGACGGAAGTGCTACCTGGCCGGAGCGTGTAACGGTTGAGACACTGCAGAGCGGAAAGTGGACACATGTAGAGGGACTGATTCCTGTGTATGCAAATGTCAAGGTTCCGCAGATTAACTTTGAGATTCCGGGCTCTGATACCGCAGATTTCCTGTTGGATGAGATTGTGATTGCATATGACCCGAACAGCTCGGTTGAGCCGAATCCTGAATTTGTAATTGCTGAGAAGGTTCCTTTCTCTACAATTAACCTTACATTTGAGGATAATGAGGCGCTCTTTGTCAGCCGTGGTGACGGAAAGCCTTCCATTGTTTATGGTGGTCATGAGAGTGATATGTGTCTTGCAGTTACCGGCCGTAAAGCGAACTGGCACGGCGTACAGGCTGATTTGTCACAGTATGATCTTGCCGGCAGAACGATTGATGTTACCTATTGGGTTTATCATGAGTATACAACGCCGTTGCAGGTCAACATGACTGCAGAACAGAATGATGGTGAGACAACCACCTATATACCGGTTGTGGCAGGCGATGCGCAGGAAGACGGAAAATGGGTTAAGTATAACAATACATATACCGTTCCGAATGATGTTAAGAAGTTTATTCTTTACTTTGAGTCTCCGGAAGCAGAAGCTTCATTCTTTATTGATGATATTACGATTAAGCTTCAGTAGATATGTTGACCAAAGGGTCGCGCAAGGAAATGTGCGACCCTTTTTATATGAAATTGTATCCTGTCTGTTCCCTTATTTGACATTGTTTCCTATTGACAAACGTGAGGAAGTGTGTTATTCTTTTTACAGTTAGTCGAAGCTAACTTCAAGTAATGAAGTATCAGTTTGAGAACAGGAGGAAGTTATGACGTTAGCGGATGCGAAGCCCGGCGTAGAGTATCGTGTCAAAGAGATTGTGACAGGGGATGAAGAACTGAATGAATTTCTTTTTACGCTCGGATGTTACAGTGGAGAGCCGATTACGGTGATTTCCCGGTTGAGAAGCGGTTGTATTGTTTCGATTAAAGACGGAAGGTACAATATCGATAAGGAACTGGCAGCTGCAATTAAGATATAGGGTGAATGAAGAGAGGATTATTTTTTTGTTGGTTAGTTAGCATATGCTTCCTTCTTTTTTTGAAACGGAGTTAGCATATGCTTCCCGGAAGTTTAAGGAGGAATCAGGATGAGAATCGCTTTTGCGGGAAATCCGAACAGCGGTAAGACATCGATGTACAATGCGCTTACCGGAAGAAATGAAAAGGTAGGCAACTGGGCCGGAGTCACCGTGGATAAAAAGGAAAGTCCGATTAGGAAAAGTATGTATAAAGGGACAGAGAAGCTGGTAGCAGTCGACCTTCCCGGAGCCTATTCCATGTCTCCGTTTACCTCGGAGGAGGGTGTGACAAGTGAGTATGTACGGAAGGAGAAGCCGGATGTAATTATCAATATTGTAGACGCAACCAATCTGAGCCGAAGCCTGTTCTTTACCACACAGCTGATGGAGCTGGGGATACCGGTTGTGGTTGCTCTGAACAAAAGCGATATCAATGAAAAGAAGAAAACAAACATAGATGTTTCCGCGCTTTCCAAGCGTCTCGGCTGTCCGGTGATTAAGACGGTTTCCACTTCTGCATCAGACGAAGGACTGCGGGAGGTTGTACATGCAGCGGTTTCGGTAGCCGGAAGTGTACAGAAGGCTCCGTACACACAAGGTACCAGAGTTTTGCGGGATAAAGCGGAGGCAGAAGAGGCGGACAGACGCCGGTATGCCTTTGTCAATGGAATCGTGGCACAGGTGGAGACCCGTGCGGCACTCACCAGAGATAGAAATTCCCAGGATAAGGTTGATGCAGTACTTACAAATGTCTGGTTTGGCATTCCGGTTTTTGCAGTCGTTATGTTTCTGGTATTCCAGATTTCGCAGACCTGGGTGGGACCGGTAGTTGCGGATGCTTTGGTGGGAGGGCTGGAAAGCTTTCAGGAATGGGTAAGAGGGTTCTTTGAAACAGCGAATCCGCTGCTTACCGCGCTTTTGGTGGACGGTGTCATCGGTGGTGTGATTGCGGTAATCGGATTTCTTCCGCTCGTAATGGTAATGTACTTCCTGATTGCGCTGTTAGAGGATTGTGGATATCTTGCGCGCGCAACGGTTGTGCTTGACCCGATGTTTAAGAAGGTGGGTCTTTCCGGCAAGTCTGTGATTCCGTTTGTTATGTCAATCGGCTGTGCGGTTCCGGGGGTTATGGCATCCCGGACCATTCACAATGAAAGAGAGCGCAGAGCAGCTACGATGCTTGCTCCGTTTATGCCGTGTGGGGCAAAGATTCCGGTGATTTCTCTGTTCGCCGGTGCGTTTTTTTCCGAGCACCGCGGAATTATCAGTGCAGCAATGTATTTCTCCGGGATTATGCTGATTTTTTTAGGAGCCCTTTTGATTAATAAGATTACCGGAAACAGCGCAAAGCATTCGTATTTCATTATGGAGATTCCGGAGTATAAGCTGCCGAGTCTTTCCAGGGCATTTGCAACGATGTGCAGCAGAGGCTGGGCGTATATTGTGAAGGCGGCAACAATTATTCTGATATGTAATACCGTGGTGCAGATTATGCAGTCGTTTGACTGGAGCTTCCGTGTTGCAGAGAGTGCGGATACATCCATCCTTGCGTCGATTGCGGGACCGTTTGCGTATCTTCTTGTGCCGGTGGTGGGAGTGCTCTCCTGGCAGCTTGCGGCAGCGGCAATTACCGGTTTTATCGCAAAGGAAAATGTGGTCGGAACACTGGCAGTCTGCTTTGTGGGACTGGATAATCTTATCGATACGGAAGAGCTTGCGCTGATGGAGGGCGCAGGAACAGAGGTGGCATCCGCATTTGCGATTACAAAGGCTGCTGCGCTTGCCTATCTTATGTTTAATCTGTTTTCACCGCCGTGCTTTGCGGCAATCGGTGCAATGAGTGCCGAGATGAAGAGTGCAAAGTGGCTTTGGGCGGGGCTTGGACTTCAGCTCGGTGTCGGCTATACGGTCGGGTTTTTCGTGTTCCAAATCGGAACCATAGGTATGACAGGAGGAGTGGGAGCCGGTTTTGTGCCGGGAGGACTGGCGGTAGCGGCATTTGCGGCGATTCTGTCGTTCTTAATCATGAGAACGAAGAAACGTCTCGCAGCAGAACGTGCCGGAAAGGAGTTGCGAAATGGATAATGTGATTCTTATTGCAGTGCTGGTTCTGATACTTGGTGCGGCACTTGCATATATCATAAAAGCAAAACGCAGAGGGGTGAAGTGCATCGGATGTCCTGCAGGCGGTCAGTGCTCCGGGGCAAAGGGAGGGTCCTCCTGCGGCGGATGCAGTTGTAATTGCGGCTGTGGTCACAGCGAGTAAAGCACCGGAATCAGTGCAATGTGAAAGGAATGGATAGACGGGAAGGCGATTATTCTTTTAAATAATCGCCTAAAATTTTGCGCGCCAGCGCCCAGGTATCCTCCAGTGTAAATACGGTGTATTCCGCACGTTTGTGGATGCCATGGGTCTGTAAAAGCTCCTCGGTATATTCGGAGAGGCGGTATGTGGAGTAAGTACCGTCGCCTACCTGTTCGCTGTAGTGGGTGACGACCGGAATCACAGAGCATTCCGTGATTTCAATCGTACCCTCCGGAGTTTCTGTCAGCGTAACCTCTGCCATGCCGCCGAGCAGACGCGGCGCTTCGATTTGTCCGGAGATAAAGTTACCGAGAGAATAGAAGACCAGCATTTTACCGCCATCCGGGCGTTCTACCCATTCCACCGGCTCCAGTACATGCGGATGGGTGCCGATGACCAGGTCTACGCCTTCCTCTGCAAATATGGTGGTCCAGGCAGCCTGGTTTTTGTCAGGCTCATAGACATATTCCGTACCCCAGTGCGGGAAGACAATAACAAAGTCCGAGAGCTCCTTTGCCTGCCGTATCTGGGAACGGATATAGTCGCGGTTATTCCACGCTAAAAGAGTCACAAGATGTTCCTTCCCCTCCGGGATTTTGATTCCGTTTAATCCGTAGGTATAGTTCAGCATGGCAATCCGCATTCCGTTCTTTTCCACGACAGGAATGGTGTTTTGTGCCTCCACAGAATCATAGATACCAAGTACCGTAATCTCCGGATAGGTAGTTTCCCAGAAATTCAGACAGTTTTCCACTCCCTTTGCACCTTTGTCCATTGTGTGGTTGGTGGCATGCAGCACTACATCAAATCCGGCAGCTACAATGGCATGTCCCATGGCGTCCGGAGTATTGAAGGTAGGATAGCCGCTGTATGCAAACTCGGAACCGCCGAGAATGGTTTCCTGATTAATGACGGCGATATCCGCCGCACTGATTTCCTCTGTCAGATGGCGGTAAAAGCCGTTAAAGTCGTAGGTTCCGTCTTCCTGCAAGCCGCCGTTTAAGGTGCTTCCGTGTACGAGGTCATCACCGACGGCAAGTAAGGTTACCTGACGGGGAGCAGGAGTCGGCGTCGGCTCGGGAGTCGGGGTCGGAGGGGGAGTCGGCGTCGGCTCCGGTGTAGCGGTAGGGGTAGGCGTCTGTGTCGGTAGCAGGATAAGACTGCCTGCAGGCGTTGGAGACGTTTGCGGCGAAAAGACCGGTTTTGCCTGACTGCAGCCTGCAAAAAATAAGAGAAAGGCAAAGCTGCAAAGAATAGAACGCGCTTTTATCAATCGGTTGTTTATCGGGTTGTATCTCATAGAAGCTCCTTTCGTAAGGGGAAGTAGATTCGCGGTTCAGATGCGTCAGGTACTACTCAAACTATCGGTAGAATCTGTGTCTGACTCCGGTACAGGTGTCGGGGAAGGAACAGGGAGAACCGGTACTTCCGGGTCTGCATCCGGGACAGTGTTCGTGTCCGGCTCCGGCGAGAGTTCAGTATCTGTGTCAGGAGCCGGAGTGATTTCTGTGTCCGGTCCGGGAGTCGGGTCGATTTCCATGTCCCACCCGGTGTCCGGGTCAGGAGACGGGTCAACGTCTGTATCCGGCGTTGGCGTCGGCTGCTGTGCCGCCTCTTCCTGCTTCCTCTTGTATTCTTCCAGATCCTTCTGCATTAGCGCATAGTCTTCTTCGGAAAGCAGGGGCCAGTATTCCTCCGGAACGGTAATAAGATGGGAGGTTGGAAGGGCTCCGTAGTATTCCTCCAGTACGAGATCCTGCTCCTTTAAGTAGGTGGCAAGCTCTACCCCTACATATCGGAAATGCCACGGCTCAAAGTTATAACCGGTGATATCGGTTTTATCCTCCGGATAGCGCAGAATCCAGCCGTAACGGTGGGCATTCTTTACAAGCCATGCATACTCCGGAGTTTTTAAGATGTCGTAATTGTTTTTATAGTCCGTGGCCTCACAGCAAAGGTCAACCGCCAGTCCGGTTTGATGCTCCGAGGTACCGGCAAGTGCATGATAACGGCTGACTTCATAATACCCGTAGGTCTCCAGATTCCACTTGAAAATGGCCTTTTGCAGCTTATAGGAGCGGAAGCCGCAGCGTAGTACCAGGTGATAGCCATCCGCTTCCGCGGCAGCAAACAGCTCCTCCAGTGCGGTTGCTGCGATAGGCTGCAGATAGCGGCGCTCATTGATGCCTTTGTGATAGATTTCTACGTCCGGCTCTACCATGTACGGGATATAGGACGAAGCCATCGGATATTCCTTATTTACCAAAAGCGTATAAGTTGCAGGGTCAGTATTCAGGGGTGCGGTTTCCGGGTACGCAAAGGTAAGGTTGCCCGGTTTTGTTGACTGCACCTTCTTTTTTCCGAGAGGAAGCGGTGTCGGAAGCGGTGTCGGCTTCGGCGTCGGTTTTGGTGTTGGCGTCGGAGCCGGAGTAGGTGTGGCAATCAGCTCCTTCAGAGAAGGGAGCTGCTCCGGAAATCGGTAGTCCTTTCGTACAGGAAGTCTAAAATCCGGAAATCCGCTCAACAGTAATATATTTATCAATAAAAAGGTCAATGCTTTTCTCGTGTACATATAAGCCTCCAATGGGTAATGCATGAATCGTATGGAACTTATCATACAACAAAACCGGAAAATATGCAAGAAATGAAGAGAAGAGGGGAAAATTGACAAACGTAAGAAAAGTGTTTGACAAATTCTCCGACTCATGCTATAATCTCCACAAATAGCAAAAGGCAGTGAAGGAAAGAGTAGGTAACGAAGGGCTTTACAGAGAATTCTGCATATGCTGAGAGCAGAAGAGTGGATACTTACCGAACATGGTTCCGGAGCTTCGCACCGAGGAGTATTTCTTAGGCTGCGACGGGTACGCCCGTTATTGTGTGCGACTGTAAACCGAGAGGGAGCAGTCAGTGAGGTGTATTTCGTGAGGAATACATGAATTAAAGTGGTACCACGGATGTTTATCCCGTCTTTAAGCAGGCTTAAAGGCGGGATTTTTTTTAGAAAAGGAGACAAAGACTATGAAGAAATGGAAAGCACTTTTAGTAACAGCAGTTTTAGCGGTTGCAACGTTAGCAGGCTGCGGCAAAGACAAGGGAATCACGATTGCGGTTCCGAATGACACCACAAATGAGGCGCGTGCCCTGCTGCTTTTGGAGGAGCTTGGGTATATTACCTTAAAGGATGGCGCAGGCATTACCGCAACGGTCAGAGATATTGCGGAAAATCCTTACAATATTTCCTTTAATGAGGTTGAGGCTGCACAGCTTCCGAACGTACTGAAGGATGTAGATTATGCAGTTATCAACTCCAACTACGCGATTTCCGCGGATATCAATCCGGTAAAGGATTCCCTTGGAATCGAGGGTGCCTTCTCTGCGTACAGCAATATTCTTGCGGTAAAGGAAGGTACGGAGAGCACCGACAAGATTAAGGCGCTTGTGGCAGCCTTAGAGAGCAAGGCGGTGGCTGAGTATATCGAAAAGACCTATGAAGGCGCTGTTGTGGCTGTTGTGGAAGAGCCGGGAGACGGGTTTGATGCTTCCGTAGATTATGCGGCACTTGCCGGAACGAAGATTTTCGTTGCAGCTTCTCCGACACCGCATGCCGAGATTTTAAAGGTTGTGAAGGATATTCTGGCTGAGAAGAACATTACGCTTGATATTGTGGAATATACCGACTATGTTCAGCCGAATAATGTAGTAGAGAGTGGCGAGATTGATGCAAACTACTTCCAGCATAAGCCGTATCTGGATGATTTCAACAAGGAGAACGGTACTCACCTCGTTTCCGCGGCAGCGATTCATGTAGAGCCGATGGGAATTTACGGAGGTAAGCAGACCTCCCTTGATGCTATTAAGGAGCAGTAGGGACGCAATCTGTAGCATTTCACGGGAGAGATGAAACGGTAAATCCAAACAGATTGCGAAATGCTGCGTCCAAATAAAATGCGAAATGCGGGGATTAATATGATAGAATTAAAAAATATGTCAAAAACCTTCCGCACCGCAGCCGGTACGGTGGAGGCCCTAAAAAATATTTCCCTGACGGTAAACGACGGAGATATTTACGGTATCATCGGTATGAGCGGCGCGGGAAAAAGTACACTGGTACGCTGTATCAATATGCTGGAGCGCCCGACAGAAGGAAAGGTTCTGATGGACGGGCAGGATATGGGGGCGCTTTCGCAGAAGGAGCTTCGAAAGGTGCGCCGTGAGGTGACAATGATTTTTCAGGGCTTTAATCTACTGATGCAGAAGACCTGCCTTCGAAATATCTGCTTTCCATTAGAGCTTGCGGGAGTAAAAAAGGCAGATGCGAAAAAGCGGGCAAAGGAGCTTCTGGAAATTGTCGGGCTACCGGATAAGGCAGAGAGCTATCCGGCACAGCTATCCGGCGGGCAGCAGCAGCGTATTGCCATTGCAAGAGCATTAGCTACTGAGCCGAAGGTGCTGCTTTGTGATGAGGCAACCAGTGCGCTCGATCCGAAAACGACCCACGATATTCTGGAGCTTTTACGGGATATCAATAAACGGCTCGGGATTACGATTATTATGATTACCCATCAGATGAGTGTCGTAGAGGAAATCTGTAACCGTGTGGCGATTCTGGACGGTGGCGTGGTCGTAGAGGAAGGCGAGGTTTCCACAGTGTTTGCGGACCCGCACTCCGATGCGGCAAAGCGTCTCGTGGCTCCGGACGGTGAAGAGGAAGTGGTGCCGGCGAATCCGGGCGAGAGAGTGTTTCGTATCGTATTTAACGGGGCAATGGCAGCGGGAGCTCCGCTGATTACCCAGATGGCGATTGATGAAAGGATTGCGGCAAATATTTTATATGCCTCTACCAAATGCCTCGGAGATAAGGTATACGGCAATATGCTCCTCGGTCTTCCGGAGGAGGAAGAAACAGTGCAGCGCGCCGTTAAATATTTAAACGAGGTAGGCAATGTAATTATTACGGAGGTGAAGGGCGATGCTTAGTAAGATTTTTTCATCGGACGCAATTGCAGAGGCGCTTACGATTTTAAAAGAAGAAATCCCGTTTGCCTTATGGGAAACCTCGTATGTTACGGTACTTGCCACTGCATTTGCCATTGTACTCGGACTTCCGCTCGGTGTCCTTCTGGTAGCCGGGGAAAAGAACGGAGTACGGCCTCTTCCGAAGGGTGTAATGCATGTATTAAATGTGGTGATTAATCTGCTCCGCTCCATTCCGTTTCTGATTTTGATGATTCTGGTATTTCCGTTGACGAGACTCATTGTCGGCACATCGGTAGGAACTACGGCATCGATTGTTCCTCTTGTAATTGCCGCATTTCCGTTTGTGGCAAGATTGGTGGAGAGCAGTCTCCGGGAGATTAATCCAAACATTATCGAAATGGCACAGAGTATGGGTGCTTCACCGATGCAGATTATTGTTAAGGTGATGATTCCGGAGAGTATTCCGTCGCTGATTTCGAATTTCACGATTGCCATCACAACCGTGCTCGGATATACCGCAATGAGCGGAATTATCGGCGGCGGCGGCCTCGGAAAGATAGCAATTAATTACGGCTATTACCGTTACAAATATCTGGTGATGCTGATTGCGGTTATAATTCTGATTGTACTGGTACAGGTATTCCAGAGCATCGGAACGAGGCTTGCGGTAAAGCTGGACCGCAGAGTAAAGCATTAATTTAGAAATCTGTAAAGCAACGAATCAATAAGTGTTTAGAGAGTTTCGGATAGGCAGCAATAGAAAAGAGATAGAGCTTACAAGGATAACAGAAAAGCTTTCATTTGAAAACAAATATAGGAAAGAAGGTTAACTCATGAGTAAAAAACCATATTACATTACAACAGCCATTGCGTATACCTCCGGGAAACCGCACATCGGCAATACCTATGAGGCAATTCTGGCAGACAGCATTGCACGTTATAAGAGATTTCAGGGGTATGATGTGTTTTTACAGACCGGTACGGATGAGCATGGACAGAAGATTGAAGAGAAGGCAGCGGCTGCCGGGATTACTCCGAAGGAATTCGTAGATAATGTTTCTACAGAAATCAGACGTATCTGGGACTTGGTCGGTACATCGTATGATAAATTTATCCGTACGACCGATGCGGACCATGAGAAGCAGGTACAGAAGATTTTTAAGAAGATGGTAGACAAGGGTGACATCTACAAGGGAGCATACGAGGGAATGTACTGTACCCCGTGTGAATCCTTCTGGACGGATTCCCAGCTGGTGGACGGCAAGTGTCCGGATTGCGGGCGTGCGGTACAGCCGGCGAAGGAGGAGGCATATTTCTTCCGTATGAGCAAGTATGCGGACCGTCTGATTGAGCATATTAATACCCATCCGGAGTTTATCCAGCCGGTGAGCCGTAAAAACGAGATGATGAATAATTTCCTGCTTCCGGGCTTACAGGATCTTTGTGTGTCCCGTACCTCTTTTAAATGGGGAATCCCGGTAACAGAGGACCCGAAGCATGTGGTATATGTCTGGCTCGATGCACTGACCAACTATATCACCGGTATCGGCTATGATGCCGACGGCAACCACACGGAGCAGTTTAAAAAGTTCTGGCCGGCGGATTTACACTTAATCGGGAAGGATATTATCCGCTTCCATACGATTTACTGGCCGATTTTCTTAATGTCTCTTGACATTCCGCTTCCGAAGCAGATTTTCGGTCATCCGTGGCTGCTGCAGGGCGGTGACAAGATGAGTAAGTCCAAGGGAAATGTAATCTATGCGGATGATATGGCCGATTTATTCGGCGTGGATGCGGTGCGTTACTTTGTACTGCATGAGATGCCGTTCGATAATGACGGGACGATTACCTGGGAGCTTTTGGTTGAGCGTCTGAATGCAGACCTTGCAAATACTCTCGGCAATCTGGTAAATCGTACGATTTCCATGAGTAATAAGTACTTCGGCGGTGTAGTCCGTAACGGCGGCGTGGCAGAGCCGGTCGACGAGGAGTTAAAGGCTCTCGCACTTGAGACGCCGGGTATTGTGGACGAAAAGATGGAGAAGCTTCGTGTGGCAGATGCCATTACCGCGGTGTTTAATCTGTTCAAGCGCTGTAATAAATATATTGACGAAACCGCTCCGTGGGCTCTGGCAAAGGATGAGGCAAACAAAGACCGTCTGGCGACCGTTTTGTACAATCTTGTTGAGAGCATCTGCATCGGTACGACACTGTTAAAGTCCTTCCTGCCGGAGACTGCAGAAAAGATTTTTGCACAGTTAAATGCAAAGGAGCGCAGCCAGGAAGAGTTAAAGTCTTATGGGCTGTATGAATCCGGTACAAAGGTGACCGAGACACCGGAAATTTTGTTTGCCCGCCTGGACTTGAAGGAAGTTATGGAAAAGGTAGCCGTAATTCAGGAAAAGCAGCGTGCGGAGGCGGCAGCCGAGGCAGCGGCAGAGGCAGCAAGACTCGGTCTTCCGGCACCGGGCACGGAGGAAGCTAAGACAGAGGAGACTGTGATTGATATTGAGGCAAAGCCGGAAATCACGTACGACGATTTTGCAAAGCTGCAATTTCAGGTGGGTGAAATCATTGCCTGTGAGGAGGTAAAGAAGTCGAAGAAGCTCCTTTGCTCCCAGGTTAAAATCGGAAGCCAGGTAAAGCAGATTGTATCCGGTATTAAGCAGCATTATTCCGCAGAGGAAATGGTAGGAAAAAAGGTAATGGTTCTTGTGAACCTAAAGCCTGCAACGCTTGCCGGTGTAGTATCCGAGGGTATGCTGCTTTGTGCGGAGGATGAAAACGGCGAGCTTGCCCTGATGACGCCGGAGAAAGCTATGCCGGCCGGCGCAGAAATCGCGTAGAAATGCGCGATACCCGCTCTTGCACGAAGGAAATGCGCGATTCCCGCTCTTGCGAAGTAAGGTATGAAGATAAAAGGCAAAGGTAACTTATCCGTTTTTTCATGGCGCAACGCTTCTTAATTGTTTTTTAATTCTTTCAAAAGAATAGCTTCATAGTTCTCTGTTAGAATAGTACCGAAGGCATAGAATAGCCTGGTGGCACGAAGGAAAGGGGAATGAAGGATGGGATTCGGAGAGAGAATGATAAACCGGAGCAGTGATGAATGGAGTGAGCTGGAACGTAGTCTTGGAGACGGGAGGGAGTCCTTAAGGCAAAGGCTAAGGAAGCTGGAAAGGAGTAAGGGAATGCAGATTTTCTTGTGGATAACCATGGCGGTGCTTTTGTTGTACGCAGTATTTGCATTCCTTTACACGACCGTTATTATTTATGCGTCCGGGAAAGAGACCTCCTTTTTGTGGTTCTGGCCGGTGACGTTTTGTATTGCGCTGGCAGCGGCGTTAGGATTGTTTCTGGTATTGACGGGGCGGCTTCCGGGATTCGGAAGGGCTGCAATCGGATGCAGTGTTTTATTCTGGACTTTTATTGTGATATTCTTTAGTGTGGAGGCTGTCATTTTCCATACAGGCCGAAAAGCACCGGAGAGTGCGGCGGACTATGTGATTGTGCTGGGAGCACAGGTACGGGGAGAAACACCGACCCTGGTGCTGCAGGCAAGAATCCGGGCGGCAGCGGAGTATTTAAAGGAGAATCCGTCGGCAGTGGCGGTGGCATCCGGCGGAAAAGGAAGCGGCGAGAATATCAGCGAGGCGGAGGCAATTAAGCGTGGACTGGTGCGTCTCGGAATCGAAGAGAATCGGATTTTGCTGGAAGATGCTTCCACCAGCACTGCAGAGAATTTGCGGTTTTCCGCGAAACTGATACCGGAGTATGAACAGGCGAAGGTTGTTGTGGTAACCAATGACTTTCACGTGCACCGTGCGCTTCGTGTGGCTGAAAGACAGGGATATTCCCTGGTTTCGGGACTCGGTGCGACAGAGTTTTATGCGGTAACGATACAGTATTATGTGCGGGAGTTTTTCGGGTTGTTTTTAGAAAATTTCCGCTGAGTTTAAGGCGGCACCGGAAGTGCAAGGAGTGCAGATTTACCTGCAAAATCCGGCAAAGCTCATGAGATTTCAGGAGTAAGTTATGATTTTTGATACACACGCGCATTATGATGATGAGGCATTTAACGAAGACAGAGATGCAGTGCTTGGCTCTCTGGCGGACGGAGGAGTAGGCCTTGTGGTAAATATTTGTGCCAGCAGGGAGTCTCTCCGGAAAACGGAGGAGCTTATAAAGAAGTATTCGTTTTTGTACGGCGCAGCAGGCATTCATCCGGATTATGTGGGAGAGCTTGACGAGGCAGGGATGGAGGAGATTTCGCGGCTGGCCGATGAAGAGAAAATTGTTGCAATCGGCGAAATCGGTCTCGATTTTTACTGGGACATTGCTCCGAGAGAGGTGCAGAAGGAGTGGTTTCTGCGACAGCTTACGCTGGCACTGGAAAAGGATCTGCCGGTAGTCATTCATTCCAGGGAGGCGACACAGGAGACGCTTGAAATCATGCGTCGTGTGTACCGGGAATCAGAAGGCAGACTACGCGGTGTGATTCACTGCTTTTCCGGTTCGGCAGAGATAGCAAAGGAGTACACGGATATGGGTTTTTATATCGGTGTGGGCGGTGTAGTTACCTTTAAGAACGGAAGGAAGCTGAAGGAAGTGGTAGAGGCAATGCCGCTTGATAAACTGGTGATTGAGACGGATTGTCCGTATCTCGCACCGGTGCCGCACCGGGGAAAACGAAACGATTCCACGCTGTTAAAGCTTGTAATAGAGGAGATTGCCGCACTCCGCGGGATGACAGCAGAGGAAGTGGAACGTGTGACAGAGGAAAATGCACGCAGGTTGTACGGACTCGGTTGAGAGACGGTACAGAAAGGACATCGATGGCAACCTTAGGAAATCCAAAAGAAACAATAGAAATTCTAAATAAATACGGGTTTAATTTTCAGAAGAAGTTCGGCCAGAATTTCTTAATTGATACGCATGTGCTGGAGAAAATTATTCGCGCGGCGGAGATTACGCGGGAGGACTGTGTGCTCGAAATCGGTCCGGGTATCGGTACGATGACACAGTATCTTTGTGAAAATGCGGGCAAGGTCATTGCGGTAGAAATCGACAAGAATCTGATGCCGATTCTGACGGAGGATACGCTTGCCGCCTATGACAATGTAAAGGTAATCAATGCGGATGTGTTGAAGCTGGATTTAAAAAAGCTTGCAGACGAGGAAAACGGTGGGAAAACGATTAAGGTAGTGGCAAATCTGCCGTATTACATTACCACGCCGATTATCATGGGGCTGTTTGAAGCGGATGTACCGTTGACCTCCATTACCGTTATGGTGCAGAAGGAGGTGGCGGACCGTATGCAGGCGGGGCCGGGAAGCAAGGATTACGGTGCACTGTCTCTCGCAGTACAATATTATGCGAAGCCGTATATTGCAGCAAATGTGCCGCCGAACTGCTTTATGCCGCGCCCGAACGTAGGCTCCGCAGTCATACGACTGACCCTGCATGAAAAGCCTCCGGTGGAGGTGACGGATGAGAAGCTTTTGTTTAAACTCATCCGTGCCTCCTTTGCACAGCGCAGAAAAACACTGGTAAACGGTTTGACCAATTCCCCGGAGCTTTCCTTTTCGAAGGATGAGGTGACAAAATTTCTTGAGCTGTGCGGTTTTGCGCCTACCGTGCGCGGGGAGACGCTGACCTTACAGCAGTTTGCGGAGCTTGCAAATGTGATTTCCTATTTGTGAGTAACGGAGTTAATCAGCTTCCGAAGCGGTGAATACACAAAGAAGGTGATGATGGAAGCGCAGGTGTATTTCAGCAGGTTTGCCGGAAATACAGAGAGCCACATCAGTGTTGCCTCATTCTTTACAAGGGAGTTGTTTGCAACAGCCATTCCAAGAATTGCCTCCATATCAAGATGAAATGCCTTCATGTATACCGGGAATACGAGAATCCAGTCCAGGATAACGGCAAACACGGACGCAAACAGGATGGAAACAACCAGGCTGATAACTGCTCCCGACTTTGTGCGCTTGAACCGGTAGATAAAGCCGGCCGGAAGCACATAGGCAAGCGTAAATAAAAGATTTGCCAATTCGCCGATCCCTCCGGTAACCGTACCGTTCAGCACAAAATTCAGTGCAACCTTAATCAATCCGATGACACATCCCCAGAGCGGACCTAACATATATGCACCTAAAATAACCGGAATATCAGAGAAGTCCAGCTTAATGAAAGGTAATGTAAAAAAGATGGGGAGTTCAAACAGCATAAGAATTGCTGCGAGAGCACCAAACATTGCCGTGATGGTAAGTTTGGCTGTGGTTGAGATGGTTTGCGTGTTACTTCTTTTGGTTTGATTCATAGATATATCCTCCTTTTTCCCATCCGGACTATACCGTCGGTACCGGAATTGACAAAAGTCGCACCGGTTCGGCTCCCTTTCGGAGTTCGTGGACTATACCACCGGTCAGGAATCGGTCATACGACCTCACCTGTCCCAAAAGCAGAGGCAAGCGCAAAGCGCGAGCCTGCAAAAACGTGCAAGCATTTTGAAAATGCCTGCACGCATAGTTTACATGACTTTATAGAATTTGTAAAGAGTAAATTTCAAAAGAAAGCTACAGAAAATTACTGAGCTAACGTATAGGTTACGGTATCAATACGTACACCGGTAGCAGAGGATACGTCTTCCGAGGTAGACAGAGTCATCTCGACAGTATAGCGGGTACCGTCTGCTTTCCCTACAACACCGCAAATGGTCAGGGCATCGGAAACAAGTGCCTGGTCAAGTGTTTCAACGGTGAGTCCGCCGGCAAATGTACCGTTGCAAGGAACATAGTAGGTGTTCTCTTTGAGAACAATATCTGCTGCAGTGCCGTCAAATGCAGAAGCATCAAAAGCACCGGCAGAGGCAGTAAGAAACAGTTCGTTTAGTTCATCCTTTGTAATGGTACAGAAAATGCCGTCTGCAATTTCAGGGAAAAAGGATGCCCTGGTAGAAAGGAATAAATTTGTGTAGGTAAGAAGAAACTTTTCCATGGTTGCATTATCAAAGGATATCTCGGAAAGATTAATCATGCATTCCGGAATTCCTTCTGCCTTCAACATATAGTGGGTAAGTGCGACACGGCCCAAAAGCTCTAAAGAAGACCCTTCCTTCGGAGAAAGGATTTCCGGCTGTGGTTCTGTCTCTGCAACACGCGAAAAGGAGCCTTCAAATATTTGATAGGCAGTTCCTTTGGTTACAGCAACAGTGACAGAATCAGCACTGAACGTAAAGGACACTTCATTTTCCTCATCGGAATAAAGGAAAACCGGTCCGTCTCCCATCGTGGTGGTACCGGACAGAATAACCGGTCCGGCTGAGGAGGTTACGTCTGCCAAAAAATGATAGCCGGATACTTCCCAGCCCTTCTCGGTAATAAAGAAGGAAAGACCACCATTGGCGCGGGAAAAAGTGCCGCCTAAAGAAATGGTTTCTATTTCGGCATTTTCCGTATCCAGGGTGAGCTCTTCATCTGCAGAAGAGTCGTTGGAAACGGAAGCAGTGGCAGTAGGTGTTGCATCCGGAGTAGTGTCCTTCTCGTCTTTGCTTTTGGAGCATGCCGTAAAAGAGGACAGGAGCAGAACAGAGATTGTTGTAATTGCTAAAAATCTTTTTTTCATTGTACTAACCCTTTCTAAAGACCGGATATACCGGTATCGTTTGCTGATTTATGGTTCCCGGAGAGCTTCTGCCGGGGGGATTCCTTTCCACAGTATATCGTGAAACTGAAAAAAAAGCTATAGAAAAAAATAGAATTCCGAAAAAATTCACAAAACGAAACTTCCGGTATAAAAAAGAGGCTGCCGCATATAGGAAAGATGTGGTCCTGCTCCCTTGAACAGGAAATCCATCATTTATGCAGCAGCCTCCAAAAGCATCGGTGATATTCTATTCGGTTGAAACGATTACTTTAAAAGTAATTCGCCCCAAAGAGAGGTGGACATATAGGAGTTGTCTGTCGTATCATTAAACTTCATTACACTCTGACGAACCCCCATTAAATTGCTGTCATTAATCTGTGCTTCAAAGCCGAGAACTTTTCCGGCAGAAGGAGTATTCTTAAGTGGTACCGCAAGCTCAATGATATATCCCTTTGCTGTCTCGGAAGCAGCAGCCTTTACCCCTTCCGTAGTAGGAACAGTACCGAAGGAAAGCTCTCCCTTGTAGTTCACACGGTATTGACCGGCCAGGTCGGTAAAGTAGTCTTCCTTCATGTTCTCCTCATCCAGGAAAAACTCGATGGAATCCTGTTCGTATTTGTTCGGGGAATCGGCATTTTTGGTGCTGTCCTCTACCTCAAAAAGCGTATAGATGTACTTCTCATCCCATAAAACGCGGACAGTGCCGGTAGCGCCCTGCCATGCAAAGAGCGGCGTATTGATGGAATATGGCATGCTGTTGGTTAACCAGATGGCATCCTTTGTACCATCAATTTCCGGTGTGCCGTATTCCGCTGTGGCTCTGCGGGCAACAACGGTTTCCTCTGCTTCTGCGGCTGCGAGATAAGCATCCGGGTCAGCGACTGCAAAGAAAGCCTCCTTCGGGGACAGATCCTTGTTGAAAAGAAGAGGACAGTCCTCGTTACGCCAGCTGGTATCGTCACGATAGCCCCAGAAGGTAACACGCTCAATAATATCAGCATATTCCTTGTAAATGTTAAACAGCTTTGCAAGATGGAGAGCCTGTTTCTTTTCGTTCTGTGCGGAGAGCTTTCCGTTGATATTCGGAACGCCCAGATCCAGCTCGGTAATGGAAATGACGATACCGTCAATCTGGGAGAACAGCTTTAAGCTGTTACGGACAGAACCAAGTGTCGTCTGAGTGCTGTAGTGAGCCTGCATACCGATGCCGTGAATCGGAACACCTTCGGAACGCAGGTCGCTTACCATTGCAGCAACAATTTCAGCCTTGTCGGCAATATTTAAATTATAATCGTTGTAATACAAAAGAGCATCCGGATCTGCCTCGTGAGCAAACTGAAATGCCATGGCAACGTATTCCGGTCCGATAGAACGTGTCCACTGGGTTTCGCGCAGGCAGGTGGTCCAGTCACCGTCATCCGGCAGCTTTGCACCGTCGCGAATTGCTTCGTTTAAGACATCCCAGGAATGAATTTTGCCTTTATACTGTCCGGCTACACCGTAGATGTGGTCACGTAACTGTAAAATAGCTTCTTCGCGTGTTACCGGCTGTCCCTCTTTATTCTTGACGCCGAGGAAATCACCGGTCTGGTTGTGCCATGCGAGGGTATGACCGACTACAGACAGACCGTCACGCTCGGCAATACTCATCATATGGTCGGATTCACCGAAATTGAAGGTGCCCTGCGGGCGCTGCATATATTCCGGCTTCATCAGATTTTCCGGAGTGATGACATTAAAGTGCTGCTTAATCAGCTCGTTATCTTTTCCGGAATCGATGGTACGGGTATAGATGGTTCCAATCATAAAATAATCACTGTAGATGTCCTTTAGGCTGATACCGGAAATATCCGGACGCGGGGTCGCAGTCGGAGCCGGAGTAGGTGTCGGCAGAGGCTCAGCAGTCGGTGCCTCGGTCGGTACGGGTGCTTCGGTTGCAGGTGCTTCGGTCACATCCGTTACTGCAACTGTAGGGGTAATATCGGTATCGGACGGTCCCGCAGGTTTATTACATGCGGTAAGTAATGCCGCGGCAAGGACCATGGAAAGCAATACCTGAATCTTCTTTTTCATGGGAAAACCTCCTTAAAAATAGTGTGGCAGAAGGCTGCGCACGGATTCATTCTATCATATCGCATGGAAAATCACCACTCATTTATTGCGATTGACTTCTCACAAAATGATGAGAATATCAGTCTTGCGGATAAGCATCCATAGGAACCGAGATAGTAATCGGTTCCGAAAAGGAAAGCGGATGAGAATCCGTACCGACCTGTGCGATGCTTATGGTAAGTGATTCGGCCGGCTTAAAACCCGTGACGGAGAGCAGCTGTGAGTTTATATAGGTTGTGGTACACTTTTTATCATTGATGTATGCAATACTGTATGGTGTAAAATGGTCGCCGTTAACAAACAGGCAGAAGTAATCCTCAAGATTGTTCTGGATCAGTGCTTTCCGAATCGTAATCGGTTCTATACCGAATTGCAGCTCGGTCTCTTGATACGGTATTTCACCGTCATAACTTTCGGAAGCCCCGTACAACACATCATATGCCAAAAGCTCCATATCTGCGAGATAGGTTTCGGAATCCGCCCGGGTCTGATGGAACCGTGTGAACAGTCCTTCATGGATATCATAACAATCTAAGACATGTGCCGAAAGAGCATATGCTTCCAAATCCTTTCTGACCGGCTCCCCGGAAGAATGATTGGACCAGATTACATATTCGGTTTCATAGACGGAACCGTTTGCCAAAAGCTCCTCTGTAAACGGAAACGCAGGCAGGTGGTCCCCATACAGCACAAGAACTATCTCCTCCTCATAAGCTTCCAAAGAAGCGGTCAGTTGGGCAATGAAGCGGTCCATCTCGTACAGTTGGTTGACATAGTAGAGCAGACCGTAATAGGAATCAGACAGCTCCTCCGGTAAGGAGGTGATAGTAATTGCCGGATTCTCGATAACGGCTTCTTCCGGATAAGCCCCGTGTCCCTGAACAGAGATGGCATAAATAAAATCGCGGCCGTCCGTGGAGGAGAGTGCTTTTAAAATTTGCGGAGTTAATATTTCATCCTTTGCCCATCCGAGCGGTGTTGTGCGGTAGGTCCCCATATACTCAATCGGAGTAAAGGTATGAAATCCGAGCCGGGAAAATACGGTATTCCGTCCGTAAAAAGTACCGTCGTTGTTGTGTATGGCGTGCGCGGTCAGTCCGAGCGCGGAAAGATTATAGGCAATACTTTCACAAACGGTATCCTTCAGCACTGTTTTATAGGGGTATTCGCCCGGACCGAAAAAGTCAAGATTAATGCCGGTTAACAGTTCAAATTCAGTATTGGCGGTACCCGCACCGATGGAAGGTACCCTCAAAAAGCCGGAGGAATACTGCTCCTTCATACGACGGAAATTCGGGACGGGATCCTCCGAGAAGGCTGCTCCGGTAATATACAGCGGGTCAAAAAAGGACTCCAGCTGTAAAAAAATAAAGTTCGGAGGACCCGCGGCAGGCTCCGGTGTAAGCGCCGGCTCCGGTACCGGTGTGGTTGCCGGGGGAGTCGAAACAGGAGGGGTGACGGTATCAGCCGAAGGTGTCGATGTAGCGGAAGGAGAACCGGTGATAGAGGAAATAATACGGTCGATTTCGTCCTCCGAGTAGGAGACCGGCTTTGAAATACCGGTATTAAAAATACTGGAAAAGAAACAGTACGGAAGACCGTTTGTATGAAACCCCTGCGCCAGATTGCCGAAGTTCCGCTCCAAAATGCCGCAGGAAACAAAAAGTCTGGTGGAAAAGATGCTTGCCAGAAGGAATAATCCGAATACGAGTCCGGCATAGATACGGGAGGTTCCGGTGGTTTCCTTTTTCGTACGTAAAAAAAGAAAGACGCCTACCGCGATGACGAATAATACGGCAAGTACAATCAGGATAATCTGAAAAACAGAAAGGTAATGACGCATGATGGAAAATGCCGAATCCAGCAGGAGAAGGTCGACTGCGGTAAAAGGTGTGGTACGGAACTGCAGTAATACAAAATCTGTAAAGCCCACTGCAATCCAAAGCGCGGATAAAAAGAACCGTACAAACCTTCGTCTTACAAAAAAGAAAGAAACGGAAAGGGTTGCACAGATGAGCAGGGTATTATAACAAAAAACGAGCGGGGACCGAAACAGATAAAAAAACGGCAGGATGACCGACTCTCTGGAAAAGGCTTCAATGCACAGGTTTAGTAAGGCCGCAGGTAAAAGGCATTCTGCGGCAAAAAGCCGAAGCTGAATGAGCAGATTTTGAAAGATGGTTCTATATTTTGAAATGTTCATAATCCCTCCCACGAAACAAAACTACATGAACCCTGTATAGCATAGCACAAACAAAACCGGACTGCAAGAAGCGGAAAAAAGATTAAGAAATTATTTCGTTTTGTGGTTGGTTTTTTATACGGTATATGCTATGATTTTCAGTAGGAAATGATTTGACGCAAGGCGGGAGACATAGTATGATACGAATGGCAAACAGACTCACTCGGTGGGAACAGAAACGACTGCAAAAAAAGACAGAAGAGGCAAAGAGGCGGGGCGGAGTGTCAGCTTCGCTTTTTTTGGAGAATGAGATGAATGCGTTGTCCGATGCGGACTGCTTTTTCTTTTCTAAAAGCAGGCTGCGTCCCGAAGGGCTTTTGACGGTTTTTTTTCCGGATGAGGAGCATGCGGAGATTACGGTGGCGGAGTTCGTGCCCGGAAAAAATGCTGTGTCGCCGCTGTTTCTGCGGGCGTTAAAGGAATGTCACCGGGTCGGGGTGAATCAGATTCATACGGTCAGAAATCCGGTCTATGAATTCGATTTCGGGAAAGTAGACGGGGTAAACTTTACCTATGACTGGTCGGAATATATGTTATGCAATGAGATGTGTGTGCTTGCTGCAAAGGAAGTAAGAGATGCAGAACAGAATTTTTCGATAAAAAAAGAGGCGTCGCCGGAGGGGGACGGAACCGTTCGGTATGCCTTGTCAGTGGCCGGGCAGGAGGCTGCGGAATGCCGTATTCTGCCGATGGATGGCGGAAAGCAATGCTATTTGTTCGGATTAAAAACAAAGGAAGCATTTCGAAGGAAAGGGATGGCTACTGCTCTTTTGAAGGCAATAGCCGGGGACTACGTACAATATGAGGGTGCAATCATGCGCCTGCAGGTATCGTCCCGGAACGAACCGGCGGAGCACTTATACAGGAAACTCGGATTTCGGACGGAGGAACAAAGAGATTATTTCAAAACAGAGGTGTCAGATGGAAAATAACGGGAAAGAACCGGAAGAAAATAACCGGGACAGAGATAGGGAAGCAAAGGAACGGGCTTTTTTACGCCGCCAGAAGGCAAAAACGGAAAAGGATGCAAAAAAGCGGGAGCAGGAGCTGGAATTGCAGAAAAAACAGGAGGCAGAGGACATCCGGTTTATGAGGGAGGCACTGCGTCAGGCGAAAAAAGCGGCAAAGCTGCACGAGGTGCCGATCGGCTGTGTTCTGGTCAAAGACGGTAAGATTCTGGCGAGAGGCTACAATCGCCGGAATACAGATAAAACAACGCTTGCCCATGCGGAGATAGCGGTGATTAAGAAAGCGAGCCGGGAGCTTATGGACTGGCGGCTGGAGGACTGTACGCTTTATGTAACCTTAGAGCCGTGCCCGATGTGTGCCGGAGCAATCGTACAGGCCCGGATTCCGCGGGTGGTGGCGGGATGCATGAATCCTAAGGCGGGATGCGCCGGTTCGGTATTGAATCTGCTGAATACGCCGGGGCTGAATCACCGGGTTGATTTCAGAAAAGGGATATTGGAGACGGAGTGCAGCGAATTACTGCAAGGATTTTTCCTCGAATTGCGTCAAAACAGCAAGAAGATTGAAAAATAGCTTTCTTTTACGGCGAAAATGGAGTATACTGTTTCTTGAAATCATTCTATTGCAGCGGGGTTGAAAAATGGCGGTTACGATTACGATGAATGCAAAAAATCTGGTTCCGAAGGGTGAGAAGCTGTTCGAGGAGGGTATGGCATCGGATGGTGTTTTTGTTGTACTGAAAGGGAAGGGAATGCTGGTAAATACCAATCTCTGTATCCCTGTCGTTGCCGGAGACTTTCTCGGAATCTGGGATATGACCGCGGGCAGCTATTTAACAAGCTGTGTTGCAACAGAGGAACTGACTGTGTATGCACTGCCGGCAAAGACAATTGCCGATTTGCAGACTATTCTGGAAGGAAATAAAGAATACGGCGGGAGAATACAGCTTGTACTCGGACGTATTATTACGGAGCTGTCGGTAAGATTGAACTGCTACCGCCACGAAGAGAATACACTGCCGGATGTAATTGCGGAATTATACCGCCAATACTGTGCCCGCTGCAAGGCGGAAGGGATACGTGCGGCAGAGCTTCCGAAGGCCGGAAAAGAGACACTTGACAGCTTTGAATTGCCGGCCCGGCTGGATTACTATCTGGAGGCAGCCAAAATTCCTGCCGACATTCAGAAGAGCTATTTTTCCTGCAGTACCAAAGTGGCTTTTCATCATATGGAAGAACAGGCCGGACTGATTTGTAAATTATTTGCGGAATGTGACAGACTCGGGGAGTTTCTCCGCCGCCGGGGTTCGGTTCTGATGAACGGCGGGGCGGATAACCTGTTTTTCTATTTCTGTGCACTGGAAGAAAAGTCCGGAACTGCTGATACAAAAAAGGCGGCGGCACTGTTGCGGGATGTTGCTGAAAAGAAGCTGGACGAGCTGGAAGCTTTGTTTGCAAAATGTGCGGGAGAGGCTTTTGCGGCGTACCGGAAGAGAAGAGCGGCAAGAATGCAGGAGGATGCCACGGAGAGTGCCGGAGAGGAGCCTTGCGAAAATGCACTGGAACAGATTTTGTCCTATGCGGATGTTTCGGAGGAGATGGCGGTTGAATATACCGGGTTAGTGAAAAAATTTGCCGCGTTAGAGGACAAGAATTCTACGGAGGACGGAATACGCCGGCTCCGAAAGAAGCTTGCGGACGGGTTTTATCAATTATATGAGAGTGTATTTAAGAAAGCGTATGGACAGGAGGCTGCGGAGCTTCCGCTTCCGGTACGCCTGTTTTTGGAGTATGGATTTTTGGATGAGACGCTGATTTCCAGAACGCAGCTGTTAGAGCTGGAAAAGCTCATAGAAGAGCCGGTAACCACAGAGTCGGCAGGATGCCACATTTTTACCATGTGGGAGTGGCTTACCTGGGTGTATGAGGGAAAGAGGGAGCCGTCCAAGAATGAATTTGATCAGGAATATTCGGAAATGCTGCGGGAGCTTCGTAAGAGCGGTCAGATTTCAGAGGAAGAAGAGAAGGCAAGACTGCAGGATTACGAAAAACGGCTGCATTATGAAATACAGAATTTATTTCGCTATAATCATCGTCTTGTAAACGGACTGCCGAATACTTTTGTGCCGTTTTTGTATGAGGATCTTCTGGGAGGCAGTCCGGAGCGGACCTTTCTTCCGAAGGCAACGGTTCTGGCAGCGGTGGACAGGATCCGAAGCGTTGACTATTCCGTATTTTACCGCGAGTTTTTATATATGAATAAAGAGCTTGGGATTGAAAAAGAGTATTATATGGCGGAGATTTTGCCGGATATTATTCTGTTTCCGACCGTGGGGAGCAAGAGTGTTTTGTGGCAGGAAATCAGCTGTCGTCACAGGGATACACCGGGCCGCTTTTTGCTGCCGGCCTTTGCAGAGGCTTTGGTGGATGATTTATTGATACGTGTCTGCGGCAGATATCGTTGGGAGCTTTGCCGTACGATACAGGGGACATCATGGAATAATATTCAGATTAAGTCTTTGACTTCGGAATATACAGACTATCTTATGTACTATAAAAAGAACCGGGATATTTCCGAAGAGCGGAAGGAGCGCATCAAGGCGCAGCTCCAGAAGGGGAAAAACAATTACGCGGAAGTCTTTGTCATGGATTATGAAATGTGGATGAAGAGTGAAGTAAACGGAGCAATGAAATTAAATAAGGTGGCCAGAGAGATTATGGCAACCTACTGTCCGTTTCATGCGAAAATCCGTGCCCGACTGGCACAGCAGCCGCCGTTTGAGGAGGCGATGGCCAGATACAGACGGGAGAATGCAAAGAAATTACGTGAAACGGAGCTGCATCATCATGCGCTTACCAAGAACGGAATTGAACTTCCGCAGGAATTACTGGATACATACGACTATTACCGGAATCATTGACCGGAGGATACGGAAGAATAAAAAGGAGGTACAGTATGGACGGCACTTATCAGATGCTGCATGATATTATTGATTTTCATAATGACCGAATGCGGAATCTGAGACGGTATTATCCGTTTTTCTGCCTTCAAAATACCGCATTCCACCTGTTTAAGGAAGGGAAATATGCGTTTCTTGATATGGGCTATATTACGCTTGCGGTGTTGCGTTTTTTTATTGAAGAGAACCAGTTTAATGACAGAGCCCTGCAGTATCCGGAAATTATGTCGTTTTTGTCCGGAGTATTGACAAGAGACTTCTCCCTGTCCCTGCCGAAGGATGAAGAGAAAGAACTGACAGGTTATATTTTTGATAAGATTAAGAATGACGGCAAGCCTTTTGTTATGGAGTATTTTGACCCGGTTAAGAAAGTAAAGTCGTCAGTACGGATGAAATTAATCGATGCGACCCTTTCCGGGAATACCGTACTGTATACCATAACGGCAGATGCAATAGAGTTTTATCTGGATACAAAAGAGATTCAGGATGAAAGTAAAATTAATATTCAACAGATTTTGCTGGAAAAGATGATTCATACAAAGAATTTTAAGGGAGGAATCGATGTAATCCGGCGGATTAACAGCGAAGTGAATCGCTTGCGTCTGCAAAAAAAGGAAGTGCTGGCGCTGCTCGGCAGTAACGTGTTCGACGGTGTAAAGGCTCTGGAGGAATTTAACCGGACCGGTATGCGGTGGTTTTCCGAGGAGCAGAAGCTCTTTTCGCACAATATGGAGCTGATGCAGCGAGCCCGTGCCAAGGCAGAAGAAACGGTAGCCGGAGAAAAAGACACGGAAGCCCTTCGCGGAATTTATCAGTTGGAAACGGAGCTGAAAAAGGCAATGGCAAATCATGAGGAGTTGCTTTCCGACTGTATGGATTTGCAGGTGCGTGCGGACGAAATGATACGTAAATATAAATTCAGCAGATTGCGCGGGGCGTTTGATTTCCGCGGATTTGTGGCGGCTGCCGAGGAGGCGCAGGATGTAACATTGCTGTCGCATCTGGTGGAACCGCTCCTGTTTCCGAAGCTTCAGAAGCAATTTTCGCTATTGCAGACCGATGAGCTTCTTTCACTTCCGGCAGAGGCCGGGGAAGCCGCAGAGGTTGTAGGGGAAGCTAAGGAGGAGATGTACCGTTTTGAGGATGAAATAGAAGAGGAACGGATTTCCGGAAACTATGCGGCAATTGTAAAGACGCTGTTTGACGAACTTCTGTCGGCAGACCGGGTGGCGCTTTCTGTGCTTAACCGTAAGCTGGAGCTGAAGTTTTTTGACGGGATATTTAGAAACAGTGATTATTATTCGTTTCTTGTCCATATCTGTCAGAAAAAAGAGTACGACCTCGGGCAGATTACGAAAAAGCAGGACACCTTTTTTGAGGGGATTCTTGCAAAGCTGCTTGCTGACCCGGCAATGCACAAGTACGCCGGACTGAGGTTTTGTGTGATAATGAAGCCGGAGGCAGAGGAACTGATACACCGGATTGCCGGACTTGAAAGAGACACAGCCTTTGTAACAACAGAGATAGTATTTGAGCGGATGAAAGAGGAAAAGGCGGGATAAAATGGAGCAAAAGAGCTTGGAAAAGGCAACAGAGCTGTTGGCGGCACTTTTAATCGGAGAGCCGGTAGAGGCACATAACGGAAAAAACACCGGATTGTATGAGGCATATCACGAATCGGGAGAGGTGAGTGATGCCTTGGATTTGATGTTAAAGAAGCTGAATCTTCGTGTTTATGAATATAATTACGCACTATACATTGCGGTAGGTGAGAAGAACCGTGTATTCGGCTACACCAATGAGGATTTGAAGCGCATGATGGGATTGCGTCTGAATAAAGAGTTATATCTTTGTTATTATTTGATTTATCAGGCGGCAGCCTGCTTTTATCAGGATTCCGCCACCTATAATTATAGAGAGTATATTAAGGCAGAGGATTTATTGGAGGCGACAAATCAGGCGCTTTCCGGTATGATTTCGGAGCTTCACCGTTTTTCCGGTGAAACGCCGGAGGAAACCAGTTTTAAGGCACTGGCGCTGTCCTGGGATGAGTTGCCGGTGGTTGCCGGAGAGGACACACAGGGGGTACGGGCCGCCAGGGGCTCCAAGAGCGGTTTTGTAAAGCTGGTGTTCAATTTTCTGGTATCCCAGGGGCTGTTTACGGAAGCAGGAGAACGGTATTATCCTACCGGACGTATGCATGCCCTGATACGGAGATATTTCGAGGAAGAGAAAGGCAGATTGTACGAATTGCAGATGCGAAGCAGCAAAGGAGGAGAAGACGGTGCCGCATATTAACCGTATTCGTGTAAATAATGTGAAATATAATTTCGGAACACAGGCGTATGATGACTTTCTGATGAAGCCGTTTTGTGGGAATACTTTATACGACCTTGCAAACGGCGGCGGGAAAAGCGTGCTTATGCTGCTGCTTTTGCAGAATATGATTCCAAACTGTACTCTGGATGAAAAGCAGCCGATTGAAAAGCTGTTCCGTACCGGGGAGGGAAGCAAAACGATTCATTCCCTGATAGAATGGAAGCTGGATGAGGAAAATATTCAAAACGGATTTCGCTATATGACTACGGGCTTCTGTGCCAGAAAGGCGGCAGAGACCGAAGGAGAGACAAAGGATACCGCATCCATTGAATATTTCAATTACTGTATTTTTTACCGCGAGTATAATGCAAACGATATCCGGAATCTTCCTCTTGTAAAAGAGAAGGAGCGGATTACATACAGCGGGTTACGTCGCTATTTAAAAGAGCTGGAGCATGACAGCTCTCTTATGGTGCGTGTATTTGACAGGAAAGGGGAATACCAGAGCTTTATCGCGGAATACGGTATTTATGAGAGCGAGTGGGAGATTATCCGCGGAATCAATAAAACCGAGGGTCATGTCCGTACCTATTTCGAGAGCAACTATAAAACGACCAGAAAGGTCGTAGAGGATTTATTGATTGAGGAAATCCTCGGTACCTCCTTCCGCAGAAAGGCAGGAAAGGAAGACACAGAGGATACCATGTCCCAGACACTTCTGGATATGAAGGACAAATTAGTTGAGCTTGCAAAGCAAAAGGATGCAATGCGCAGCTTTGACAGGCAGGAGGAGGTGCTTTCCGAGTTCTCCTCCCGGATAGAGCTGCTTGGCTCTGTGTACGGAGAACAGCAGGAGGCAACGACGCAGCTGAACCGTATTTATAACGCGGCAGTACATTATCTGGGCGGAAGAGAGGAAGCGGTCGGGGACTTAAAAAGGGCAGAGGATGCCGCTGCTAAGGAGCTGCGTTCGTATGAAGCGGAGCTTCTTTCCGCCGGAATCTCCGAGGATTCGGAGCTGGCAAAGGAATACGGAGCCCAGGTGGAGTTACTGACGGCAGAAAAGCTGCAGAAAACGGAACGCCGGGAGTCGCTTGCGGCCTTATTAAAGAAAAAGGAATGTGCAAATGATTATCTCGAGTATCTGGAAGAAAAGAAAAAGAGAGATGAGATGGCGGTTACGCTGCAGGCAATGAACGGGCAGAACGGTCTGCAGGAGGAGATTTTTGCTCTGGTACGCTCCTACAAGCAGAAAATGGAGCAGTATGAAGCACAGCTTGCAGAGGAGATTTCCGAAGCGGAAAGTATGGCAGCAGGGACGCTGGTAAAGTATAAAACCGCGGAAAATTCCAGAAAGGACGTGGAACGGGAGGACGCTGTCTCAGATGTTCTTTTGGAGCAGACAAAAAAGGAATTGTCTGCTTTATATGGGAAAATTAAAGAGCAAAAGGATGCAGTGGGACTTTTTCTTGCGGAGGATGCGGCAGAGTATGAGAAAGCCTGCAGAGAACAGGGGCTTACGGCATCTTTAAAGGGGACTGCATTAAAGGAAGAATTGCGAAAACTGGCAGAGGAGCGGGAAGCTGCCGTGTATGCGGTGCATCGCGCAGAGTCCGACCTGCAGAGATACCGTGAGGGGCAGAAGGAACTGGAGGCAGAAAAAGAGGAGCTTTCGGCCGCAAAGCTTCGTGCGGACAAGCTGGCGGAAGCCTACGGGGAGAAGGACTATCGTGCACTCCGTACGGCTGTACGTACCCGGTGCAGAGAAGCTTATGCGGAGAGTTCGCGTTTATCCGAACGGATGCTTGAGGCAAAAAAGAGACGGCAGGCAATAGAGGCAGGGGAATGGGTTACGTCCACCGAGGCTGCCGAGACGGTAAAAGAGTACATTTGCAGCAGACATAAAAAGAGGGCATTGACCGGTGCGGAGTATCTGCAGTCAAAGTCCGCAGAGGAGCAGGAGGAATTACTGCAAAAGTATGCAGGGCTTCCTTTTTCGGTAGTTACGGAAGGATTTGAAACGGTATTTGATGATCATTTGCTGGCGGAATGCATTCCGGAAGGAGTGATGGTGCCGCTGTTACGTATGGAATCGTTGCGTGCCGGCAAAGAACTGTTCCACCGGGAACAGATGCTGCTCTGCGTAAGAAACGGGGCAGCGTTGTTTGAAGAAAAGGCAAGACAAAAGGAAATTGTGCGGCTTTCCAAAATCGAAGAGGAGGCAGAATACGGAATCCGGCGTCTGAATACGTTGATTGAAGCGTATGAGGAGGATGAAGAATTTCTGACCGGTTTTGTAAAGCAGTACTATGAGACAATGTATGCCAAAAAGACGGAGTATGCACCGGAAAGCACGGAGGAGAGTCTTCGGGAGAAACTCCGTGAGGAGACAGAACGGCTTTCACTTCTTACGGAACGCTTAAGTGCTGTACAGGCGGAAGAAGAGACCTGTCGGAACCGCATCGCAGAGGCTGAGAGAGAGGCTCTTTCTTATCGTGCGATTGTGCTGTTGAATGAACAGGCAGAGGAAAAAGAGAAGGCGGTCAGGGAGTATCAGAGAAAAAAAGAGCGGCTTGCGGAATGGAAGAGAGATGCTGTCAGTGCGGCGGAAGCGTTAGAGGCAGAATGCAGGGTTAAAAATGCAGAGCTGGAGAAGTTGCGCTCCCGTGCGGAAGAAGTGCGTCGCGCCTGGGAACGGTATTCGGTTTATGATATGGACGGAGAGACGTTGCCGGTTTCTTATGATATCGATGAGCTGGCAGTACAGATTGACGGAAAGATAGCAGCGTTGCACACGGAAGCATCGTCTCTGGAGGATAAGAAGCGTCTTCTGGATTCCTATGTGGCTGCCATGAACCGGCTGCTTCGTAATATCAGAAGCCGCGGCTTTAGTGTTGCGGAGTTGTCCGAGCTGTATGAAAAAAACGAAGTTTATGAGACCTCGGAGGCAGAGCTTGTAAGGCGGGGAGAAGAGATTACGTCACTGGCGGATGAGGCGGAGCAGCTGGAACGCCGGATTAAACAGGTACAGGAAAAATTATTCCGTCTGGAAGGCAAGAACAGCCAGGCACAGGCGGCAATCGCAGAAAAGTATGGAGAATACCACCCGGTGGAATTGTCCGGGGAGGCATTGACTGCTTTTATTGCGAAGCGCCGGCTTCTGATAGAACAAAAACAGAAAGAAATCGCACAGTTAAAGGTGTCACAGGCGGAATTGCTCGAAGAGCTCTCTGCCTATACGGTGATTCGCAATGAGATTGCCCATATGTTTGAAGGAACGGACGTATTGACAAAGGAATGCGGGAGGCTGGAAAACAGCGTACGGCTGACGGATTGCTATAAGGAGGCAAGAGAACGCTTTGCAGCCTGCGGCAGAGAGCTGGTAAAGCGGCAGGAGGAGTTTTACCGGAATCGTCAAAAGACGATGGAGACATTGCAGGTTCTTGGCGCACAGGCACTGGCAGAGGAAATCGGCGGAAGCGTCATGATGCCGAAAAGCGGCAGAGAGACAGAGGAGGTTATCCGGGGACTGAAGGAGGTTATGGAATGCCTGCAGTTAGAGCGTACCAGAATCGAAGCCGGTCTCAGTGACCTGGAGATTATGAAAAAGAACTTTGAAAGTCAGTGTCTGCAGCGCTGCTTAAATATAAAGGCAGATCTGGAGCGTCTGCCGAAGCTTTCGAAAATTATGCTGGATGGCGAACAGATTCCGATGATTTCACTGCAGAT
>JAQXOR010000174.1 GCA_029099805.1 Lachnospiraceae bacterium | reverse complement strand
TGAATAATGTACCGAGGCGTTCTCCCGCTATATCAATCGGTAAAATAATCGCCTGATACTTCTCCACCTCCGGGAATGAAAAACCGAGCGTTTCAAGGTTAACATTCTCCTTTGTGGAAAGAATATTTAAAAGACGCTCATTTAACATGCTGTCAATATAGCCGCCGACCGAATCTTTGATTAACTCCTCGATGGTCTCCACATCCGTACGGTTTTTGATACCGAGAACCTTTCCTTTTTTACTAATCACCAAAATGTTCGATTCCAGAATTTCGCCAAGGACCAGACAAATGTCATTAAATACAACCTTGTGGGAAGTATTATTGTGTAACAGTTTATTAATCTTTCTGGTCTTATCCAATAACTGTACGCTCACGGTAACTCCTTTCCGGCAGAATCATCCGCCTGACAGTTCCAATACGTTTTCTATTATTTTATATTATATCATAGTTTTTTTCGAAAAACAAGTACAAATTGAACATTTGACGCACTACAAGGCATTTTCATTCACGAAGAATAAAAATCACCCTATTTTGCATCCATTTCCACATAACCGCATTCTTCCGAAGCACAAACCAGCTTATTCCCCTTTTCCAGAAGAATTCCTCCGCACTGCGGGCATTTCTTTCCGGAAGGCTTCTGCCAAGCCATGAAATCACACTCAGGATTTGCTTCACAGCCGTAATAGCGTCTTCCCTTTTTCGTTTTACGGACAACCACTTCTTTTCCGCAATTCGGACATGCCACTCCGATTTTTTCGAGATACGGCTTTGTATTGCGGCACTCCGGAAATCCCGGACATGCAAGAAATTTTCCGTGCGGACCGTACTTTACTACCATCTGTCTGCCACACACATCGCACACCACATCAGAAACTTCATCTTCAATCTTTATATTTTCCAGCTCCCGCTCCGCGTTCGCCAGAGACTCTTCAAGATCCGGATAAAAATTCCGGACTATAGTCTTCCAATATACATCGCCGCTTTCCACCGCATCCAGTAAAGCCTCCATCGTCGCGGTAAAATTAACATCTACGATGGAGCTGAATGCCTGCCGCATAATGCGGTTGACTGCCTCACCGATTTCCGTCACGTATAAATTTTTATTTTCCTTTGCAACATAGCGTCTGGCAAGAATTGTCGTAATTGTCGGTGCATAGGTACTCGGACGACCTATTCCAAGCTCCTCCAGGGTCTTTACCAGCGAAGCCTCCGTATAGTGTGCCGGCGGTACAGTGAAATGACGTGCCGGAAGCAGTTCCTCCAACGTAATTTTGGAGTCCTTCGTCAACGTTTTCAGAAAACCTCCCTTCACTTCATCCGTATTCTCTTCTTCTTCCGGACAATATACAGCGAGAAAGCCTTCAAACACAAGCTCCGAAGTTGTAGCTGTAAAGCGGTATCCGCCACCGTCCAGCTTCACAGAAGCCGTCTCGTACTTTGCAGACTGCATACGGCTTGCAATAAAACGCTTCCAGATTAGCTGATATAACCGGAACAAATCTCTGGAAAGAGAATCCTTTACCTCTGCCGGTGTTATTGTAACATACGTCGGGCGTATTGCTTCATGAGCATCCTGTATTTTCTTTTTCTCAGTCTTCTTCTGTTCTGCCTCAATTACAAATTCCGTTCCGTAATTTGCTTCCACAAACTGCTTTGCTGCCGCATCCGCTTCTTCCGACACACGAATGGAATCGGTACGCAGATAGGAAATCAATCCGATGGTTCCGTGTCCCTTTACATCTACCCCTTCATATAACTGCTGTGCCAGACGCATTGTCTTCTGCGTCGAAAAATTTAAAGCTTTTGCCGCCTCCTGTTGCAGCGTACTGGTCGTAAACGGAGGAAACGGCTGGCGTTTCCTCTCGCCCATCTTAATCTCTGTTACTTTAAATTCTGTATTTTTTACTGCTGCGAGAATCGTATTAACTTCAGTCTCAGAAGAGATGGACAGTTTTCCGTTTTCCGTACCGTAGAACTTTGCCCGGAACGGTTTCTTCATTCCCTTTACGGAAAAATCCGCATCCAATGACCAGTATTCCTGCGGTACAAATGCATTAATCTCCTCTTCCCGGTCACAGATGATACGAAGCGCCACCGATTGCACACGTCCTGCGCTGAGTCCACGCTTTACCTTTTCCCAAAGTAACGGACTGATACGATATCCGATCATTCTGTCCAGAACACGTCTTGCCTGCTGGGCATCCACCAGATTCATGTCGATGCCACGGGCCTCTTTAATAGAATTCCGAATTGCATTTTTTGTAATTTCATTAAAAGTTATACGGTGTACATCCTTTTCCGGAATTTTAAGTGCTTCCGCAAGATGCCAGCTGATTGCTTCTCCCTCACGGTCAGGGTCGGTTGCCAGATAGACTTTTTCAGACTTTTTTACTTCCTTCCTGAGTTTTGCAAGCACATCTCCTTTTCCCCGGATTGTAATATATTTCGGCTCAAAGTCGTTCTCAACATCAATTCCCATCTGGCTCTTCGGAATATCCCTTACATGACCGTTGGATGCAATAACCTCATAATTTGCACCCAGAAACTTTTTTATCGTCTTTGCTTTTGCAGGTGATTCCACAATCAGTAAATTCTTAGCCATTTTACGTCCTTACCTTTCCATAAGAAATCTATTCGCTTCTTCAGACAATGCATAATATGCCTGTCCGCATCTTTTTATACAGCCATAGGAACAAAGACTATGAAGAGCCTTCGACAAATCCTCCGGTGAAAGCTTTGTTGCTTCCTGTATTTCATCTATATGCTTTGGTCTCAAACGCAAACTAGCATACACTATTTTTTCATTTGTTGCAAGTATATTTTTAAAATTTTCATAATTTCTGTATTTTTGAACACTGTTTTTTTGTTTTTTTTCATAAAAATCCATATCCTCCAATATGTCGGATACCGAATTTGTCAGCTTTGCTCCCTCTTTTATCAGAAAGTTGCAGCCTTCGCTCAGTACGTCCTCAATTCTGCCGGGTACAGCATAAATATTCTTTCCGTATTCCAGACCAAACGACACGGTAATTAAAGTTCCGCTCTTTTTCCGTGCTTCTGTTACTAAAATCCCGTCGGACAATCCGGCTATAATCCGATTGCGCTGCGGAAAAAAACAGGAAAGCGGTTGTGTCCCCGGCGGATACTCCGATAGTATCCCTCCGCCTTTGGAAATAATTTTATCGTATGTGACACGGTTACTTTTCGGATAGCATATATCCACACCGCAGCCCAGAACCGCAAAGGTAGGACCTCCTCCGTCCAGTGCTCCGTCATGTGCCGCCTTATCCACTCCGTATGCCAAGCCGGAAATCACCCCGATTCTTCGCTCTGCCAGCTCCCTTGCAAGCCTGCGTGCCGTTTCGCTCCCGTAGGGTGAACAATTTCTCGCACCGATAATTGCAATGAGGGGCTCATTTCCCGGAACAGTACCTTTATAATAGAAGTAAAGCGGTGCACCGTACAATGTTTTTAGCTTTTCCGGATAAACTGCATCTTCCTTTATTACAAACCTGATTTCTTTTTCTGCCAGACTGTCATATTCCTTCTCATGGTCCCGCTTCAGTACTTCAAAAATTTTTTCCTTTTCGGATGCTTTGAATCCAAACTGCTCCGCCATCCGAAAAAAGGTATTCCAGTCAGCAGCACCTGCCGCCAGGGCATTTTCCGGCGATTCAAAATAGGTCAGTACTGCCTCCTGCATCTTTGGTGTAATGCAAAACGACGCAAAGGCATGCCAGACGATATGACGCTTTCGTTGATATTCATGCTCTTTATTATAATCAGTCCTCATTTTCTTACTCCCCCCAATATTTTTTATCCGGTTCCCGGTATAAAAGAGCCTCTGCCACATGGGCTTGTTCTATCCGTTCCGAATCAGCCAGATCCGCAATCGTTCGTGCGGTTTTTAAGATTCTGTGATACGAGCGGGCACTCAGGCTTAATCGCTCATACGCCTCCTCCATACAGGTCTTCGCATTCTCCGTTAGCTTACAATATTTTTTCACTTCTCCGCCGGACAGTTCGGAATTACAGAAAAGGGACGTTCCTTTGTAACGGGCTTCCTGCCGCATTCTGGCTGCTTTTACCCGTTTTCTGATTTCCTCCGAGCTTTCTTCTCTTGTCTCTGTCTTTAAATCACGAAACGGAATCGGCATTACTTCCATGCACAAATCAAATCGTTCCAGAAGCGGTCTGCTGATTTTCCCTAGATAGCGTCGTATCTGCGTCTGCGAGCAATTACATCTGGTACGGTCCGGATAGAAGCCGCAGCCACACGGGTTCATTGCCGCAACCAGCATTCCTCCCGCAGGATATTCATAGGTTGCGTCATACCGTGCCACCGTTATTTTACGCTCCTCTAACGGCTGGCGTAAGATTTCGATTGTCTCTCTGTGAAATTCCGGAAATTCATCCAGGAAAAGAACACCCTTATGGGCCAGACTAATCATTCCCGGTGTTGCCCTTTTCCCCCCGCCCGCAAGCGCCGACTGGGTAATTGTATGATGGGGTGCCTGAAACGGCGGCACTGTAATCAGACGTTGTCCGTTCAAACGTCCTGCCACACTGTAAATCTTCGAGATTTCCAGACTCTCTTCAAAGCTCAGCTCCGGAAGAATTGACGGAATCCGCTTTGCAAGCATTGTTTTCCCTGTCCCGGGAGGCCCTATCATCAGTACATTATGCCGTCCCGCAGCCGCTATCTCCAAGGCACGCTTTGCCATTTTCTGACCCTGTACCTCGGAAAAATCCGGACATTCCTCCAAACCTCTCTGTTCCGTACTGTCCTCCGGCTGATACGGCAAAAGCTCTCCGTTCCCCTGTAAGACTTCTACCGCCTCCCGAAGCGTACGGACCCCGTACACGTAAAAATCTCCTGCCACCTTCGCTTCTCTTGCATTTTCCAAGGGCACAAACACCTGCAAAAACCCTTCGTCTTTTGCAAGACAGGCAGACGGAAGCACACCCGGCACCGGATTAATTGTTCCGTCCAGACAAAGTTCTCCCAAAAATAAACTGTTTTCTACTGCTTTTTCTGAAATATAACCGAACGCGGTTAAGACTGCTATCGCGATGGACAAATCGAATGCTGTCCCCTCTTTTCTGATATCCGCCGGTGAAAGATTTACCGTAATCCGTTTCACCGGCAGACGATAGCCCGAATTTTCCAGTGCAATCCGCACTCTTTCTCTTGCTTCCCTGGTCTCGCAGGAAAGTGCACCGACCATAGAAAAGCACGGCAGTCCGTCCTTTACATCAACCTCTGCCGTAATCAGTTCTGCCTCAATCCCAAGTACTGCTGCAGAGTATACCTTACCAAGCATACGAATCCTTTCCCTTGCGAAAAGATCCAAATCCACTGTAGTTGCCGTTCCGACCTGCCAGTCGCAACAGCGAAGAATGCTTATTTTGCATCCAGAATCTTTTTAATCTCATGCATAAAGGTATTAACATCCTTGAACTCACGGTATACCGAGGCAAACCGCACGTAAGCAACGGCGTCAAGATCCTTTAGCTTATCCATCACTATTTCACCGATTTTACTGCTCGGAATTTCTTTTTCCTCAAGGCTGAAAATGATGGTTTCGATTTCATCTACCAACGTAGTAATCTGATCTACGGAAATCGGACGCTTATGACAGGAACGGAATACACCGGACTCTATCTTTGCGCGGTCATACGGTTCGCGCATATTATCCTTTTTGATTACAACAAGAGGAATCGTCTCCACCTTTTCGTATGTCGTAAACCGCTTGCCGCATTCATCGCACTGACGTCTTCTACGAATCGACCCGCCGTCATCTGCCGGTCTGGAATCGATGACCCTTGTATTTTCTTTTCCGCAAAACGGACACTTCATAAGTACCCCCTTCTGTTGCATACTGCAACGCTTCGGCGCAACAATGTCTGTAACTGCCGAACTTCTCTCTTACTTCTATTATAAAAGAAATGAAAAAAAATGCAAGCACAGAATTACTTTATTTCCGGCACGATATATCCCTTCCGGTCCAGCGCCTGTTCAATCTCATCCAGAATTTTTTTTGAATCGGCGCGCACCAAATGATAATGATACCCTTCCGTAATATGCATCAGTTCCTTTGATTTACCGCTCTTTATTCCATCCATAAACTGTGTAATACCACGAACAGAAAAAATATTCATACCTGCCTCGATTTTACCGTATACCTTATGCCAAACAAAAACATTAACTATCGTTCCCCCGAGACTGACAATCGTAGTCAGCTCGTCCTCTGTCTGTTCACTCGTATGGCGCAGCTTAAATACCCGTTCCGCAAACGGTCCCTGAGAAATCACATAGCCCTGATGCGTCGATAATACATCATAGCCCTCTGCACGGAGCATCGCAATGTCCTGTACAATAATCTGGCGCGACACTCCTAGCTGTTCGGAAAGTGTCGTTCCGGATACAGGTCCGTCCGAAGCCATGATGAGTGCCACCAGTTCCTTTCTCCGCTCTTTTCCTTTCATCCGTCTCCCCCTTTATATCGTATGCAGATTCTTCAATGACAGGTCAAGAATCGGTGCCGAATGTGTCAGCGCACCACTGGAAATATAGTCGACCCCGATATCAATAAGGCGTTCGACATTTTCTCTTGTTACATTACCGCTGCACTCAATTTCTGCCCTTCCTGCGGCCAGACGCACTGCTTCTCTCATATCCTCAACGCTCATATTGTCTAACATAATGATATCTGCTCCGGCTTCGAGAGCCTCCTTGAACATCTCTAAATTTTCAACCTCTATCTCGATTTTTCTGACAAACGGTGCATATGCCTTTGCCATGGCAACCGCCTTTGCCACACTGCCTGCGGCTCCGATATGATTGTCCTTTAACAATACGCCGTCACTTAAGTTATATCTGTGGTTATATCCGCCGCCGACCTTTACTGCATATTTCTCAAAAATCCGCATATTCGGTGTCGTCTTTCGCGTGTCAAGGAGCTTTGTTTTGCTCCCCTCAAACAGAACCGCAATCGAACGGGTATAGGTAGCAATGCCACTCATACGCTGCAGAAAATTGAGTGCGGTACGCTCTCCGGAAAGAAGGACACGGATATCCCCGCGCACAAGTCCGAGCTTTTGCCCCTTCGCAACGGTATCACCGTCCTTTACAAAAAACGTAACCTCAGTCTTCTCGTCCAGCAGCTCAAATACCCTTTGAAATACGGAAAGACCTGCAATCACGCCGTCCTCCTTACAAAGAAGCTCCACCTCACCGAGCCGGAAGTCCGGCATAACCGCATTGGTAGAAACATCCTCACTGCTGATATCTTCCTTCAATGCACTTAAAATCAACTCATCCGCGTTCAGCGTCATACTGATATTGTTCATGATAATCCTTCTCCTTTTCTATTGCAGTAAGTACTGCTTTCTTATAGTTCTCTTCATATCCGGCATAGACCGTTTCATCTGTCAGCTCTGTCTTTCCGAGGACAGCTTCTGTATTTTTTACCTCTGCACAGGTATACGTTTCCTTTATTTGCCCTGCTGCACGTTCTGCAAACACAAGGCTTTCCAGCAACGAATTACTTGCAAGACGATTTTTCCCGTGAACTCCGTTGCATGCCGTTTCTCCTACTGCGTACAACCGCTCCATTGATGTTTTGCTGAATTCATCCACCGCAATCCCCCCCATAAAATAATGCTGGGCCGGGACTACCGGTATCGGCTCTTTTGTAATGTCATAGCCTGCTTCGAGACATCTGGCATAAATATTCGGGAAATGTGTTTTGATTTCCTCCTCAGGAATCGGGGCCAGGGAAAGCCATACATGCTTCGTCCCTTCCTTTTTCATTTCCTTCCGGATTGCCTGTGTCACCACATCCCGCGGCAACAGCTCGTCCACAAACCGTTCGCCTTTGGAATTCAGAAGAATCGCACCTTCTCCGCGTACCGATTCGGAAATCAGGAATTTTCTCCCCGGCTTTTCCTGATAGAGAGTCGTCGGATGTATTTGTATGTAATCAATATTCTGCAGCTTAATCCCATGAAGAAGCGCAACTGCAAGGGCATCCCCGGTCAGATGCCTTAAATTCGTGGAATGCTCATAAAGTCCTCCGATTCCGCCGGTGGCAAGCACCGTATAATCCGCCGTAATCGTGGAATATTCGCCGTCTTTCTCATGGCCTATGATACCGTAGCATACATTTTCCTCTGTCAGTAAATCTACCATTGTAAAATTCTGAACCAAGGTTACATTCGGAAGCCTCTTTACGGCGGCAAGCAAGTGAGACGTTATCTCCTTTCCCGTCTCATCCTCGTGGAACAGAATACGCGGTCTGGAATGTGCTCCCTCTCTTGTATACAGAAAGCCGTTCTCATCTCGCTCAAACTCCACTCCGTACTTTACGAGCTCATGAATCACCTCCTGCGAGGAACGAATCATCAGCTCTACGGAACGCGGATTATTTTCATAATGCCCCGCCCGCATGGTATCCTCATAATACGAATCATAATCCGCATCATCCCGAAGCACACAGATACCGCCTTGTGCCAGAAAGGAATCACTGTTCTCCAATTCATCCTTGGACACAATTATAATATTTTTATCCTGAGGTAAATGCAGAGCACAAAACAGCCCCGACACACCGCAGCCGACAATTACAACATCTGTTTTCATGGTTTTATCTTTCATGGTTATCTCGTCTTTTCTTTCTATAAACTCCTACATTTCCGTCAAATTACACATTTCTGTTGCTCGGCAAATTACACCTTCCGGCTTGGTTGTGCCGGTTTGATTTTGCCGGTTTGCTTTACCCTTTTTCTTAACTCTGTTACCTTATTTCGCCATCTCTAACATCTTATCTAACGGAGCTACCGCTCTTTCGCAGACTTCCGCCGGAAGCTTCACTTCGTTTTCACCGGTCTTTAATACGTGAAGCACCTTCTCTAACGTATTTAACTTCATATCACGGCAGCAATACTCTCCGCCGAAATAAAACTTCTTCTCCGGGCTGTCCTCATGCAGACGATAGGACACACCCTCTTCCGTGCAAATAATAAATTCCATACAGTCACTTTTCTTCGCATAGGCAATCATCCCCGCTGTACTTCCGATGTAATCCGCAAGCGCGAGCACACTTTCCTCACACTCCGGATGCGCCAGTACCAAAGCTCCCGGATGCTTTTCCTTTTGTGCCCTTACGCCCTCTGCTGTGATATTTTTATGAATCGGGCAATATCCGTCATTTAACATCACATTCTTCTCCGGAACCTGCTCCGCAACAAAACGCCCGAGATTTCCGTCCGGAATAAAGAAAATGTTTTGATTCGGCAGCTTCCTTACGATATCAACCGCATTGGAGGATGTAACGCAGACATCGCTGCAACTCTTTAACTCCGCGGTAGAATTAATATAGCAGACAACTGCCAGGTTCTCATATTTCTCACGGTATTCCTTAATCTTTTTCACCTGTGCCATATGTGCCATCGGACAATCCGCTAAAATATCCGGCATCAGCACCGTCTTATCAGGGTTCAGCAGCTTTGCACTCTCCCCCATAAAGGAAACGCCGCAGAACACTACCACATCCGCATCGGTTTCCTTCGCTACCTTTGCAAGATAAAAGGAATCCCCCACGTAATCCGCCAGTGCCTGCAGCTCATCATTCACATAATAATGCGCTAAAATAATCGCATTTTTCTCTTTCTTTAACTGTTGTATCTCGGTAATCAGCTTTTTTTCCATAAACCTTTTGTTGTGCAGATGCATTCAGACTGTCAAAGAATACCGAAGCCTCTTCCTTAAAAGCCGGCTTTCACCGCACAAGCTCTCCCTCTTAAGTTAATGGACACAGTATAACACAAAAATTTACATCTGTCAACTTATCTGTCAAGTTGCTTCATACTACTCTCGCAGACAACCGATTGGTACTACATAACCTTCATCAGCACTTCAATATACATAGTCCCCCTTACCGCTTTGTTATCACATACCGATACTGCGTTACTATTTCATATCCTTCTACCATCTCAATTTTAATCTCGCGATTGTCTATTTCCCGAATCATCTCCGCTTTCAACGCATCCACCGGAATCTTCTTTGTGCGCACTGTCGGTGTTTCATATACGCCTGTCCAAATATGCCAGATTTCCACCTCATCCGTGTGCTCCAGATTCTCTTTAATATAACGGATAATATTGTTTGCGCGCCCTTCGGTATAACGCCCCCATTCCAGATACACCGCATATTTCTTTTCGGTATACACATCATCCAGGCCCTTCGCCGGATAAAGTGCAAAATCATCGTCGAAATCTCCGTCTTTCACTTCCCCTGTATCCGTATTTATCTCAATATCGCGGTCAGAGAATAAAATAACGTCCGGTTCATCCTTATCAAAGTACAGCGTCAGGTACTGTTCCGGAATGTCCGTAACCCCCATGTTCAGTGCCTCGTTTACCGATAATGTGAATTCATGGGGATTCTTCACCGGTGGTAACGGATAATCCGACGCAATGTAAGTACAATAACTCATTTTCGTCCCCTCTCTAAAACAACATCCCTTTAAAGTATATCTTCTGCCTCTTATCCTCAAAATTCCGGCTATGAAAGGACCCTCTGCCGCAAAACTGACGTTCCCTGCATGCCATGCACTTCTCGTTATCCTCGTACAAATTACGTCGATATGCCCCGAACTTATCTGACACCATTTATATATACATCAGACCAAAGTTGGGCTTCAATATAATGAAAATCCGAATTCTTTAACAACGAATCCACATCACCGCCGAAACTTTCAAAATATTCCTTAAATTCACGCATCGTTAATACTTCAACTGTCCCATTCCTTTTAAATAACGCCGCGCTGTCTCCAAGAGTAAAGCTTATATGCGCCGGCTCAATCTCTCCCAGAAGAAGCTTTGTTTCATACCCATTTCCAAACCATTCTTTTAAATAATCACAATCCCCAATCACAAACGACAATGGATGCCTTTCCTCCGGTCTGCCTCCCAGTTCGCAAAATCGGTGATACAGAAATTCATCCTGCTTCAATCGTAGTTCATAGTAATTATCAAAATCCTGAAAGCGATAAAATGCCGACAAACCCGGATGACTCTCTGCCAACTCCTTTGCCATGACAAACGCGGACTCTTTCCCCAAACGCATTATATTCAGTAAAGGTTTACAATCCGGATAACAATAATTTGTCAATTCCAGCTGATAAAAATCTCTCATAAATCGTCACGCTCCACAAAGCTATTCTCTATTTCATCCATCACTTTTAACTTTACCATAACTCTCCAAAAAGCGTCAAGTATTTGCCCTTACTGCATATACTAGATTATACCTCGTTATATTGAAGGCCACAGGAGGATTTGCCATGCGTCTTTGCGATTTGCGCCAAAAGGAAGTAATTAACTGCCGTGACTGTGCCCGCCTCGGCTTCGTGGGAGATGTGGAATTCAATCTCTGTACCGGATGCCTGGAAAAGATTATCGTACCGGGACCGGGGAAATTCTTCGGATTTTTCGGTGACTCCTGCGAATATGTCATTCCGTGGTGTAACATCAAACAAATCGGACCGGACATCATCCTCGTGGATATTGATTGCAAAGCAGCCCCGAAAGAGAGTCACAAATACTGACCTCTGACAGGGCTGCCTGTACTATACTTATTTACTTGTAATCCGGTTCACATTTTTAATCAGCACGGAAATCGTACCGTCCTGATTGGTAATAAACTCTACATGCTGTTTGTTGTTGTACTCTTCCATCGGAATATTAATTTCAATGCCGCTGTCTGTAGTTAAAAACTGCTTTTCCAGCTTCTTCGTTGTTTTCTCACTCTGAAGCTTAATCTCCTCTTTCGGAAGTTTATACTTTTCCAATTTTTCCACAAACTCTTCCTTGATTTCCGGGGCGGCCTCTTTGAATACTTTTTCGGCTATCTCTTCTACCTTTATCGGTCCTTCCGCCTTCGTACATTCCTCATGAAGCACACTCTTTGTCTTCATCTTCTGCTCGAAATCGTCGTCATAATACTTTTTATTAATCTGCTCCACTGCTTTTGTTACAAGGTCAAGCTTCGTCTTCTGCGACATTCTGGCGTGACAGTGCAAAAACAGCTCGGACAAATAGTTGACCTTCTCTCCGTTTACCGGAAACTTCTTCTCCACCAGCCGAACCGCATCACCCTCAAGGTCAATCAGCACCGCCTCGGAAAGCTTCCCTCCGGCAAGCGGCAACGCCGCCGTCTGCTTCATCACCT
>JAQXOR010000173.1 GCA_029099805.1 Lachnospiraceae bacterium | reverse complement strand
ATAAAATATTCTTTTTTAGATTCGTATAGAAGTACAGGTCACAGACACCAAGCGTACTGTCCTCTACGGCATTCCTCGTAATCTCTTCGTCTCCGGTATAAGAAAACACCTGCCACGTAGCATCAGCTTGTAAATCACGATATGACTTACGCTCCCCCTTGCCCATAGAGTATTCTTCCAGCAGATTAAAATACTCGTCTAACAGCTCTATCGTGATTTTCTCATTCATTGTATAGTCCTGCTGTTTTGTACCGTCACTCGTTGTAGATATTGTTTTAACAGAAATCTTCCCGCCTGACCATGCAGCAAGATCCGGCAGCATAACCTTTGCGCCTTCCTTCGCAGCCACATATTTCTCTCTTCTTGTAACCGTTGCCGCAAATCCCGGCTTGACCTCCAGCGTTATCTCTCCGGAAGTATCCTTTACCGTATAGAGTAACTTTGGTGTAGGGGTAGCTTCCGGAATATTCTCCTTCTGTGTTTCAGGGACTTTCGGTCTGTCCTCCCTCTCTTTTTCAGAAGTCTCGTAATTTTCTTTTGAGACCGGCTTTTCCCTCGTTCCCTCATACTCCTCCTGTCCCGAACAGCCGAACATCAGAAACATCATACATAATATCAATAACAGTACCTTTATTCTCTTCATATTTCATCCTCCCTGCGCTTTGTAGCTTATGCTCCTTGTTTTCCTCTTCCATGAATTCCACAGACCTTTGACCTAAGTATAGCGCGGCACGAAAGAAAAAACAATAAAACGCGGAAACCGTTATGCCTCAATAACAATTTTCTCTATCATTATTTCCTAGTTACTTTCCATGGCTGTCAGTTCTCAGCATAAAACTCCAGTGGCTCTACAGCCAGCTTTCTACAGATTTTAACTACAATATCAAAGGAGGCCCCCCCGATATCACGGGACAACAGTGTCATAAGCGTACTATAAGGAATCTCTGCTTCTATGGCAAACTGTCTGAGACTTTTATATTGATTGAGAATCAGATTGCGAAGTTTTTGCTCCCGGTTCATTTCGGCTCCTCGACAACAATGAGTTCAACTCCCTTGTCTTCCATTGCTGCAATCTGTTCTTCCGCGCAATCCCAATCTGTAATAATAGAATCAAACCTTTCAACATCGCACACCTTAACAAAGGAATCTACACCAATCTTCGCACTCGGAATCACCAAATACCTTTTACGGCTGTTTTTGATAACGGTACGCTGGAAGGAAGCGGTCTCATCTGTACCGTTCGATAACCCGAATTCCGCGGTTACTCCCCCTCCGGTGATGAAACACAAATCAAAGTGCAGCCGACTGACAAACTCATTTGCAAAGCTATCCACAATCGAGCCGCTCTGCCGCATCTTCCCACCGACCATATAAACATCAATGTTCTCAAAGGCACGAAGCTCTTTGCCGATATCAACCGAATTCACAACCACAGTATAATGAATATCTCTCGGCAGAAAAGAAACCATAATGTGACCAAAGGAACCGCCTGTCAGATAAACAATATCGTTTTCGCATATCCTTGTAACTGCAAATCGTGAAATCTCTCTGTAGTTATCAAAGACAGGCATTTTCTCAAAATCCCGGTCTGCCGGCGGTCTGACGCTGACCTGCTGCATCACGATTGCCCCGCCATGCGTTCTCTTGCAAATTCCCTTCTGTTCCAGCAGACGCAAATCTCTCCGGGCGGATTCGTCCGATATGCCATACTTTGCGGTAATCTCTGCAATAGTAATCTTACCGTTTGTTCTGATTATGTCCGCTATTTCCTGATGACGCTCTTCCATAAACATACACACACCTCCAACTATGATTTAAATGTTTCTCGAATTCGATATCAACATTATGCAACATATTCGGAACTAAATCAACAGTTTCGGTAATCGGATTTGCGTATATTTTCTACACCTCCAGCTTCATATCCCCCTGCTTAATCCAGCCCTTCTTCCGCATCAGCTCGGATACAAGGAGAGCAATCGCCGCCGGAGCGATAAAGTGTATCAGTATAATCAAAAGCAGTACCACTGCCGGGCTCTGCCCTGCTTCCGTCATCGTCTGGTACGCCATAATCTGTCCTACAAGGCCTGCGCTTCCCATACCGGAGCCTACCGCATTATTCGTCATGTGGAGTGCCATGGTGGAAACCGGTCCGAGCACCGCACTCGCCACAATCGCAGGGAGCCAGATAACGGGCTTCTTCACGATATTAGGCACCTGAAGCATACTGGTTCCTACACCCTGCGCGATCAGGCCGCCCATCTTATTCTCACGGTAGCTGGCTACCGCAAAGCCTACCATGTTGGCGCAGCAGCCTACCGCTGCCGCCCCGGCTGCAATGCCGGAAAGTCCGAGAGAAACACCAAGTGCCGCAGAGCTAATCGGCAAAGTCAGAATCATACCCATCAGGACGGAAACAACGATACCCATTATGAACGGCTGCTGCTCCGTGCCCCAGTTGATGATACTGCCGAGCCACGTCATAAAGCTTGAAATCGGCGGTCCGAGAAGCAGCCCTACCGCAGAGCCCGTCAGAATGGAAACAAGCGGCGTCACCAGAATGTCTACCTTTGTCTTTCCTGCAACCAGCCGTCCGAACAAAATGCAGACATAGGCCGCAATAAATGCGCCTAACGGCTCTCCCGGTCCCGCGAGGGTAATCACGCTGCCGCTCACTACCGTTCCGGCAATGAGCTTCGACGCAAAGGCACCTACCATACCTGCCGTTGCTGCAGAAATCGTCACTAATGTACTTTCCTTAAACTTAATCGCCACGCCTACGCCGATACCGGCCCCGGTGACAGCCGATGCCAGCTTTCCGATTTGAAACAGAAAATCACCAATAGTGCCGCCGATTAGCGTACCGATTTGTTGGATAATCGTTCCGATAATCAAAGTTGCAAACAGTCCCATTGCCATACCGGACAGGCCGTCAATAAAAATTTCATTTGCCCATTTTTTCAGTTTACCTAACATAGATATCCCCCTTTTTTATTCGTTTTCTTCCACAAATTTTATAAAATCATCCGGCAGGATTACCTTTACACTTCCCGCTTGAAAATCCGTAATGTTTCGGGTAACAATATAGTCTATTCCTTTCCCCATTGCCACTTTTTCCATAACCGCATCCTCGTAATCTTTTATTGAGGATGATAAAGCATCAATGCAATCCTTTCCGGTAACATCCAAAACTCCCATCAACATAAGAAGTTTACCCATTCCCTGTTTTGCGCTCTCCGTATCATGCAAGTACTTTCGCAGCAAATAATAAATATCCGTTGCTGAACTTGCTGTAATATACAGATTAACAAGCTGATTTGCACCCATCAAAAATATTTTTTCCGCACCCTTATTCCACGGTTCTCTGGACGTAAAGGCATCCAGAATTACATTGGTATCCAAAATAATATTCACTTACTCTCCCCCCAACCTTTCCGCTTTTGCTTTATCCAAATCCGCATCCTTCGGTAAAATACCAAACAACGATTTCGCCACTTCAACTCTGTCCTGATATGGGTTTGTCAGCTTCGCCACCACTTTACCGTTCTTTGTAATGTATACATCCTCTGTTGCAGATAAAAACAAATATTTCCCCAGATTATTTTTAAGTTCCGTTGCCGTAATTGACATAGTATCACTTCCTTTCTCTGTACCATTATTATACTCAATTCGTACGATTTAATCAATAGTTTTAGCTAAAGCAAAACGCGATTTCCTATTCGACAAAAAGTCCCCGCCCTCACACAGCCAGGCTGTATAAGGACAGGGACTTTTTCAGAAAATTTCCGAAGCAATATCATCGCTTGCGCAGCTGATATTCATCTTACTTAAAGTACTTCACACCGGAAGCGAAAATTCTCTGATCCTGATTACCATAGATATTGACTGCTACGGAATTGCCGCGGCGCTCGGAGTGTGCCATCTTACCGAGCACTCTGCCGTCCGGGCTGGTAATACCCTCGATTGCGAAGTAGGAACCGTTCGGGTTGAAGTCCTCGTCCATCGTCGGATTACCGGCAAGGTCAACGTACTGGGTAGCAATCTGTCCGTTTGCTGCAAGCTTTTCAATCCAATCCCTGCTTGCTACGAAACGTCCCTCACCGTGGGATGCCGGGATTGCATATACCCCGCCAAGCTCAGCCTCCATAAGCCACGGGGACTTGTTGGTAACAACCTTTGTGTATACGGACTTGGAGATATGACGTCCGATGCTGTTCATGGTAAGGGTCGGCGAATCCTCCTTCTGCGGAGTTACTTCACCGTACGGCACCAGACCGAGCTTAATGATTGCCTGGAAACCGTTACAGATACCGAGCACCAGACCGTCACGCTGCTTTAACATATCGTTTACCGCATCCGTAATCTTTACATTGCGGAATGCGGTTGCAATGAACTTACCGGAACCGTCCGGCTCATCACCTGCAGAGAAGCCGCCCGGGAACATGAGAATCTGTGCATTACGGATTTCTTTCTCGAAGGCTTCTACGGACTCTCTGATGTCCTGCTCGTTGCGGTTACGGAATACAACGGTACTTACCTCAGCACCTGCATCACGGAAGGAACGAAGTGTATCATACTCACAGTTCGTACCCGGGAATACCGGGATAAATACACGCGGCTTAGCCACCTTATTCTTTGCGGTATAAACGGTCTTTGCATCAAACAACGGATGTGCAATCTTTTCTTCCTTCACGCCGGAACGGGTCGGGAATACCTTTTCCAGGGTATTGGTCCACGCATCCAGCGCTTCCTCTACGGAAATAGTCTCACCGCCGTATACAAATACCGGAGCATCGGTTACGGTACCAACCGTCTTATATACGACACCGCTTGCATTTAAAGCTTCAAGGCAGTCCTTGGAAACTTCTGCGAGAATTTCACCGTATGCCGGTGCAAACAGCTCTCTCTCGTTTACTGCATCGGAAATGACAGCACCGAGGCGGTTACCGAATGCCATCTTGCTGACAGCCTCTGCGATACCCTTTGCACCAAGTGCGTACATGGATGCAATCTTTCCGTTTTGTGCAAGCTTTGTAATCTTACTCATCTGCTCCGCAAATGCAGTATAATCCGGAAGCTCGTAAGCATCCTTCTTCATTGCGAACTTCACCAATACATTACCAGGCTTTTTGAATTCACCGGTTACGACGTCTGAGGTCTTTGCCATATCTACCGCAAAGGATACCAGTGTCGGCGGTACATCGATGTTCTGGAATGTACCGGACATACTGTCCTTACCGCCGATAGACGGAAGTCCGAGCTGTACCTGTGCCTCAAAAGCACCTAAGAGTGCGGCAAGCGGCTCACCCCAGCGCTTCGGATCCGTACCAAGACGACGGAAATACTCCTGGAAGGTAAAACGAATCTTTGTATGGTCACCGCCTGCGGCTACAATCTTCGCCACAGAGGAAATTACTGCATAAACCGCACCGTGGTACGGGCTCCAGCTGGAAAGATACGGGTCGAAGCCGTAGCTCATCATGGAAACCGCCTCACTGTCACCGTCAAGCACCGGCACCTTTGCAATCATGGTCTGCACCGGAGTCATCTGGTACTTACCGCCATACGGCATCGTAACGGTATTGGCACCGATGGAGCTGTCAAACATTTCAACAAGACCCTTCTTGGAGCAGATATTTAAATCCGCAAGCATGGAAAGCCACTCTGCCTTCACACCGGTCTTGCCGGAAAGCACGGTCTCGCCCTTTGCTGTCTTTCTCGTAATACGGGAAGCAGTATAGGAAGCCCCCTTCTTGAAGTAGCTGTCTTCCTTCTTCGGCATCGTAACCTCAGCAGTAGCCTCCTGATGAGCACCGTTGGTATCAAGGAATGCACGCTTGATATTAACAATTTCCTTTCCTCTCCATACAAGCACAAGACGCGGGTCCTCGGTAACAACCGCTACCGGAACAGCCTCTAAGTTCTCCTCAGCCGCAAAGGCAAGCATCTTGTCCACATCCTTCGGGTCAACCACGATTGCCATACGCTCCTGAGACTCGGAAATGGCAAGTTCTGTACCATCAAGACCCGCATACTTCTTCGGAACCTTATCAAGCTCTACGCGAAGACCTTCTGCAAGCTCACCGATTGCTACGGATACACCGCCTGCGCCGAAATCGTTACACTTCTTAATAAGGCTTGCAACCTCTTCTCTTCGGAACAGTCTCTGAAGCTTACGCTCGGTCGGGGCATTACCCTTCTGCACCTCTGCACCACAGGTATGAATCGATTCGGTCGTATGTGCCTTAGAGGAACCGGTTGCACCGCCGCAGCCGTCACGGCCCGTTCTGCCGCCCATCAAAATAATGATATCGCCCGGATCGGAGGTCTCACGAATAACATTCTTTCTCGGAGCAGCACCCATAACCGCACCGATTTCCAGACGCTTTGCGACATAATTTGGATGATAAATCTCATCAACCAGGCCGGTTGCAAGACCGATCTGATTTCCGTAGGAGCTGTATCCGGAGGCTGCACCGGTTACAATCTTACGCTGTGCAAGCTTACCCTCTAAGGTCTCTGCAATCGGAAGTGTCGGGTCAGCTGCACCGGTTACACGCATTGCCTGGTAGACATAGCCACGACCGGACAACGGGTCACGGATTGCACCGCCGAGACACGTAGCGGCACCACCGAACGGCTCGATTTCCGTCGGATGGTTGTGTGTCTCATTCTTAAAGAAAATTAACCATTCTTCTGTTTCCTTTGTTCCGTCCGGTCTGGTTATCTCAATCGGAACAATGATAGAGCAGGCATTGATTTCATCGGATACCTCCATGTCCTCAAGCTTTCCGTCTGCACGAAGCTTCTTCATGCCGACCAGTGCAAGATCCATAAGAGAGATAAACTTATCGTCTCTGCCCTTATATAAAATCTCACGCTCAGCCACGTACTTATCATAGGAGGCACGAATCGGAGCCGTGTAGTCGCCTTCTTCAAACGTTACATCCGTAAGCTCGGTAAGGAAAGTGGTATGACGGCAATGGTCGGACCAGTAGGTATCAAGTACGCGGATTTCCGTCATGGACGGGTCACGCTTCTCATCGTCACGGAAATAGTTCTGAATGTGTAAAAAGTCACGGAAGGTCATGGCAAGATTTAAGGAATCGTATAACTCCTTTAGCTGCGCCTCCGGCATAGTTGCAAAGCCATCAAAAATCTTTACATCAGCCGGATCTTCAAATACGGTCTCTAATGTCTCCGGCTTTGTCTCGGAGGCTTCTCTGGAATCTACCGGATTGATGCAATAAGCCTTAATTGCTTCAACTTCTTCCGGTTCCAAACTACCGGATAATACATAGGTGGTAGCGGAACGGATGACCGGCTCCTCTGTCTCATTTAACAGCTTTACGCACTGCTCTGCGGAGTCTGCTCTCTGGTCGAACTGTCCCGGAAGGTACTCTACGGAAAATACCGTATCCTCCGGATATACCGGGAAGGTTTCCTCATATACAAAATCTACCGGCGGCTCGGAAAATACCGTACCGAGTGCCCGTGACAACGTTTCCTCGCTTACGTTTTCCACATCATAACGGATTAAAACACGTACTGCTGTTACATGCTGAATGTTCAGATACTCTTTGATTTCATTCAACAGCTCGCCGGCCTTTACTGCGTATTCCGGCTTCTTTTCGGAATAAATTCTTCTTACTTTGCTCATTCTTACCCATTCCTTTCCGATGTTGTGTGAACATCCTGTGCCTCATTGTTGTATTAAGTATACCATGCCTTTGTTTATAAATAAAATTAATATATATAAAACGTTTTATTAGATTTTCTTATGAAAGCTATTGCGTCACATCCCCGTTTTTGTTATACTGAACATACCGGCAGACGGAACATGACTTTCTGCTTCCTCTGTCCGGAGTTTCTGTGCAGGTTTAGCCCTTACTGAAAGGAGTTTCCCATGGATGTAAACTACGAATTATATAAAGTCTTTTATTATGTCGCAAAAACGCTCAGCTTTTCCGAAGCGGCTTCCTCTCTTTACATCTCCCAGTCTGCAGTCAGCCAGTCGGTAAAGGTATTAGAGCGCAGGCTTGGTCAGATATTGTTTACAAGAAGTACAAAAAGAGTTGCCCTGACAAAAGAAGGAGAAATGCTCTTTAAGCATATCGAACCTGCAATCAACCTGATTACCAAGGGAGAGAACCAGCTTGTCAATTCCAAAAATAC
>JAQXOR010000172.1 GCA_029099805.1 Lachnospiraceae bacterium | reverse complement strand
CAGCTAGGCTATCTGCTTATGTCCCATTAACTTAGCAAGAATAAACAACTCCACTGCAGAAAGCAGTGCTGTCAAAATTACCTTCCATACATCCATAAAAAAACCTCCGGGAACTTTTTTATCAGTATGCCCCGAAGGTAGGAAAACCACTACACCATATACTCTTATCTGCAGAACCATGCACTTAACCGGTTGATTCTGCAGCACACCTCTAACCAGGAACGGCGCAGACAAAGACATTGCCTGCGCCATTTTATATTACCTGCACCCTTATTCTGATTTCCCTGCTTTTCATAGAACATCGCCATCTCTTTCCCACGCAACCTTCAAAATGTCTCTCTGACCTTTCTGTCAGGCGTGTACGGAACTCTTATTACAATGTATGTTCCATCGCAAAGAGGGTTCCTGCTATTTTGCGACAGTTACAGGTTTCTCTCCATCGCATCAGTCAGCTCCGCCCGGGAAACTGCACCTACAATTCGTTCGCTCTCCTTTCCGTCCCTGAAGAAAATGAGCGTCGGAATCGACATAACTCCATGTCCCATTGCAATGTCCTGTGCCTCATCCACATCCAGCTTATACACCGCTGCTTTTCCTTCGTACTCGGTAGCCAGCTGTTCCACTGCTCCGGCTATCATCTTGCACGGTCCACACCAGGTTGCAAAAAAGTCCACAAGTACAGTACCTTTTGCCTCCGTAACCTTTTCCTTAAAGTTGTCTGCTGTTAAATGTTCTGCCATAAACTTCTCCTTTCTGTAACTCACAAACCGGAACCTCAAAACAAGTTTAACCGATTTTCTTTTTTTTAATTACCATGCGGTGAATCGGATTCCCGAGAGAGGAAAACTTTTCCTCGTACTCCGTCATTACATTTCCTTCTGCATACGGACTATGATGTAAATCGTAGGTAACCTCCAACAGCTGCCATCCGGCTTCTTTTGCTTCCTCTACCGAAAAATCAAACAGACCGCGATTGTCCGTTTTAAACCAAATCTCTCCCTCCGGCTTTAAAAACTGCTCATAGCGTGCCAAAAATTCCCTTGAGGTAAGACGGCGTCTCGCATGGCGCTCCTTGGGCCACGGGTCGGAAAAATTCAAATAAATCCGGTCGACCTCTCCGGCTGCAAATACTTCCGGCAGCTCTGCCGCATCCACCGAGAGAAATGTCAGGTTATTCAAATCATCTCTCCCCTTCTTTTTCTCCACGGCACGAATCAGAACACTTGCATACTTTTCCACACCGATATAGTGAATGTCCGGATTTAACTCAGCAAGAGTTGTAATGAACCTTCCCTTTCCCATCCCGATTTCAACATGAAGCGGTGCCTCTCCGCCGAAATACGCGTTCCAGTTTCCTTTCTGTTCCTTCGGATTCTGCGTTACATACTCGCTTACCGCAATTTCTTCCCGTGCACCTTTTATATTTCTGAGTCGCATAGTTTCTCCTCACTTTTATCTTATCTCTTGTCCTATTTTACCACACTTTTTAAGAAAAGACAACTTGCATTTTCAGACATCTTATGATATAATAAGCATACAATTTATAGACAACTTTAAACTTTTTGTCAAAAGGGAGGTGTACATCTTTTGCCGATTAAAAATCTGCTAAAGCACCGGCGTATTTCTCAATGGATTATTAATTCAATCAATAACGGGTACTTTAAACCCGGGGATAAGCTTCCCTCCGAGCATGCGCTGGCAGAGCAATTTGATACCAGCAGACAGACCGTCCGGCATGCCACAGATGAATTAGTGGAACGTGGACTTCTTGCCAGGCAGCGCGGCAGTGGTACCTATGTCTGCGGCACTGCGTTTCAGGATGGATTTGCTCCGAAGCGTATCGGTGTCATTACCACTTATCTGGACGACTATATTTTTCCGGGAATTATCCGCGGCATCGAGGATGTGTTAACCTCACAGGGATACAGCATTTCTCTCGGTATTACCCATAACCGGCATACAGACGAGACCACCTGTCTGAAACGCATTCTGGAAGACAATGTCTGCGGTCTGATTGTGGAGGGTACCAAATCCTCGTTCCCGAGCCCGAACCTTCCGCTTTTTGAGGAGCTTCGTTCCCGTGGTACTCCTATGGTATTTTTAAATGGGTACTATCGCGAGTTTTCCCAGTGCGGCGTATTTCAGGACGATGTCTCCGCTGCCAGATTATTGACGGAACATTTACTTGAGAACGGACACAGAAAGTTTGCTGCGATTTTTAAGGCAGATGATTTACAGGGTCTGAAACGATTTGAAGGAATGTCTCTTGCACTTACCGATGCTTCTATTCCGGTTGACGACCAGCGGATTCTCTGGTTTACTACAGAGGACATCCCCGATTTGTTTTCCGGCGAGATGGATTCCTTTGTACTGAAACGTCTCGGCGATGCTACTGCACTGATTTGCTATAACGACCAGATTGCAGTTGCCGTATCCGAATTATTAAAACGAAACGGTCTGTCTGTTCCGAAAGATTATTCTCTCGTAAGCTTTGATAACTCACCGCTTGCGGCAGATGCTGCTTACGGATTTACTTCTGCGGTTTATCCGTCTGTTGATATCGGAAGTGCCGCAGCAAAGCTCATGCTTCGCTGTATCCGGGATACTACTTTACGGGAACATGTCCGTTTAGAACCAAACATTTGTTATCGCTCCTCTGTACGCAATCTTGCAGACGAGGTAAAATAAATAATCAGGAGGCTATTATGGCAAAATACACAATTGGAGTTGACTTTGGTACCCTGTCGGGACGTGCATTGCTTGTAAATGTACAAACCGGCGAAGAACTTGCTGATGCAACACTGGAATACCCTCATGCCGTCATGGACGAGGCTCTTCCGTGCGGAAAGAAGCTTGCTCCGGACTGGGCATTAGAGCATCCGCAGGACTATCTGGATGTATTCGCATATACCATTCCGGAGGTATTAAAGAAATCCGGCGTTTCGGCAGAGGATGTCATCGGTGTCGGCATTGACTTTACCGCATGTACGCTCCTCCCGGTCAAGGCAGACGGCACCCCTCTTTGCTTCCTTGACAAGTATAAAGAAAATCCTCATGCTTACATAAAGCTCTGGAAGCATCATGCAGCGCAGGATAAGGCAAACCGCTTAAATGAAATTGCTGCGGAGCGCGGCGAGGACTGGCTTGCCCGTTACGGCGGAAAAATTTCCTCCGAGTGGATGTTCCCTAAGATCTGGCAGACTCTTGATGAAGCTCCGGATGTTTACGAAGAGGCCGATTTCTTTATTGAGGCAGCCGACTGGGTAATCTGGCAGCTCACCGGTGTACAGACACGTAATTCCTGTACCGCCGGTTACAAGGCAATGTGGCATAAACAGAAGGGATATCCGGGAAAGGATTTCTTCAAGGCACTTGACCCGCGTCTCGAAAATGTTGTAGAGGATAAATTAAACTGCCCGGTTTCTCCGCTCGGAGCAAAGGCCGGTGAAATTTGCGAAAAGGCTGCTGCTCTTACAGGGCTTAAGGTTGGCACTGCGGTTGCTGTGGCAAATGTCGATGCCCACGTTACCGTTCCGGCTGTAAAGATTACGGAGCCTGGCAAAATCCTCGCCATCATGGGAACTTCTACCTGTCACATTCTTCTCGGAACAGAAGAGCATACCGTTCCGGGTATGTGCGGTGTTGTAGAAGACGGTGTATATCCGGGCTTCTTCGGTTACGAAGCAGGTCAGTCCTGTGTAGGTGACCATTTTGCATGGTTTGTTGAGAACTGCTGTCCGCCGGAGTACTACGAGGCTGCAAAGGCAGAGGGCTTAAACATTCATCAGTACCTTACCAAGAAGGCTGAGCAGTACAAGGTAGGCGAAAGCGGTCTGCTAGCACTTGACTGGTGGAACGGCAACCGTTCCGTATTGGTTGACGTTGACCTGACCGGTATGATGCTCGGTATGACGCTTCAGACGAAGCCTGAGGAGATTTACCGTGCCTTAATCGAAGCCACTGCTTACGGTACGAGAAAGATTATTGAGACCTTTGTTGCAAACGGTGTTCCGGTAAATGAATTCTACGCTTCCGGCGGTATTTCCCAGAAGAATCCGATGGCAATGCAGATTTATGCAGATATCTTAAAGCTTCCGATTCGTATCGGCGGCACCACCCAGGGTCCGGCACTCGGCAGCGCAATATTCGGTGCTGTGGCAGCCGGCAAAGAAGCGGGTGGCTACGATACCGTCTTTGATGCCGCAAAGGTAATGGGCAAGCTTCGTGATACGGTATATACCCCGATTGCAGAAAACGCTGCCGTTTACGACAAGCTTTATGCTGAGTATTCCACACTGCACGATTACTTCGGCAGAGGTGAAAACGACGTTATGAAGCGTTTAAAGGACATTAAGAAAGAGGCGACACAGTTATGTTAGAACAATTAAAAAAAGAAGTTTATGAAGCAAATATGCTTCTTCCGAAATATGGTCTGATTACTTTTACCTGGGGCAATGTTTCCGGTATCGACCGTGAAAAAGGGCTCATCGTAATCAAACCGTCCGGTGTGGAATATGATAAAATGACCCCGGACGATATGGTCGTTGTAGATTTGAATGGCAAGCGCGTGGAAGGAAAACTGAACCCGTCCTCCGATACCCCGACTCACATTGAGCTGTACAAGGCATTTCCGAATATCGGCGGTGTTGTTCACACCCACTCCCGCTGGGCTACTACTTTTGCACAGTCCGGCCGCGGGATTCCTGCCTTCGGAACCACTCATGCAGACTATTTCTACGGTGAAATTCCGTGTACCAGAAAGATGACTCCGGAGGAAATCAAAGGAGCTTACGAAAAGGAAACGGGTACCGTAATTATCGAGCGCTTCAACGAGCTTAATATCAATCCGGATGATGTGCCGGGCGTTGTCGTTTACAGCCACGGTCCGTTCACCTGGGGTACAGACCCGCACAATGCCGTACATAATGCTGTTGTACTTGAGGAAGTTTCCTTTATGGCATGGCATAATCTTGCGTTATCAAACGGCACACTGCCACAGATGCAGCAGGAGCTTTTAGATAAACACTATCTCAGAAAGCACGGTGCCAACGCCTATTACGGACAGGGAAAGTAACTGCAAAGGAGGCTTTTCATGGAGAAGCTTGAACGAAATGCTCCCTGCTGGTGCGGAAGCGGCAAAAAATATAAGCTGTGTCATGCCCCATTTGATGACAGGCTGAAAAAATACGAAAAAGAACCCTATCCGTTACCGACCAGAGATTTAATCAAAAATCAGGAGCAGATTGAAGGAATCCGGGCCAGCAGCAAAATTAATATTGCTGTTTTGGATTATGTCGCAGAGCATATTTGTATGGGAATGAGTACAGCTCAGATTGATGATATGGTCTATCAAAAAACCGTCGAACTCGGCGGCACTCCCGCTCCCCTGGGATATGATGGCTTTCCCTGCAGCTGCTGCGTTTCCATCAACTCTGTTGTCTGTCACGGCATCCCGGATGAGGAAACCTTTCTGGAAGACGGTGACATTGTAAATGTGGATGTCTCCACCATTTACAACGGATATTTTTCCGACTCCTCCCGTATGTTCTTAATCGGTAATGTAAGCGAAGAGGCCCGTCGGCTGGTAGAAATAACAGAGCAAAGTCTTCAGGTCGGTCTGCAGATGGTTGCTCCCTGGAAACGTCTGGGCGATATGGGTGCGGCTATCCATGAATTTATTGTCCGGAACGGCTACTCGGTGGTAAAGGAAATCGGTGGACACGGCATCGGTCTGGAATTTCATGAAGACCCTTATGTAAGCTACGTTTCCAAGCGCGGTACTGAAATGTTACTGGTTCCCGGCATGGTATTTACCATTGAACCGATGGTAAATATGGGAAAAGACGATATCTTTATTGACGACGAGGATGATTGGACTGTCTACACAGAAGACGGTTCTTTATCGGCACAATGGGAAATTACTGTGTTAGTAACGGAAGATGGTTATGAAATCTTAACTTATTAGCATTTCGTTTTCCTCTCGACAAGTTGAAATTTTTACTCTATAATAAGAGCGTGGTATGTGTTCATACCACGCTCACTTATTTTGGGAGGAATACTTATGTTTTTTCATAAAAGAACTTTGGGTTTATTTCGCACAACAGCCTTTATCGGACTGCTTCTCTGTGTTTCCCTGCTTGCCGGATATCTTACTCCGGTCCACGCAGAAACCGACGAGTCTGTTTCTTATCACTGGCCCGCAGGTCCGCAGATTTCTGCAGAGGGCGCCATTCTTATCGAAGCTGAGACCGGTGCCGTACTCTACGAAAAAAATGCAACCGAACGTTTTTACCCGGCAAGTACCACAAAGCTTATGACGGCACTTCTTGCCTTGGAAAATTCCGCCTTAGGAGAGACTGTTACAGTTTCTCACAATGCGGTTTACGATATCGATACCGATTCCAGCCGTATCTGGGTAGACGAAGGAGAAGAGCTTTCCATGGAGGACTCTCTTTATGCGCTTATGCTTCCGTCCGCCAACGACCTTGCCTATGCCATTGCGGAACACGTTGCCGGGACCATGCCTGCCTTTGCCGAAATGATGAACACCCGCGCAAAGGAACTTGGCTGTGTAAACACACATTTCATGAATCCGCACGGACTGGATGAGGCCGACCACTATACCTGTCCGGCAGACCTTGCAAAAATCACACGCCCTTTACTTAAAAACTCATCCTTTTTAAAAATATCCGGCTCAAAAAACCACGAAATTCCGCCTACTAACCTCTGCAAGGATTCACGCTGGGTATTAAATACTCATTTGATGATCCGTGGCAGCAAACCTTATGACGGTGTAATTGCAGGAAAAACAGGACATACCGACCTTGCGGGTGCCAATCTTGTCACCTGTGCCAAGCGAGGCAGCCTGACGCTGATTTCTGTTATTATGAAGGCACCGGATGACACAGCCCTTTACAACGATACCGCTGCACTCTTAAATTACGGCTTTGATAACTTCACCACCTACAGTGTCGCAGAAGAACAGCTTTCCATCGGGAATGATGTTCCGCCGCTGTTTAACAGCGAAGATACCGTACAGCTTATTAACAGCGAAATCGTAACGACCGACTCCGGGTTTGTTGTTCTTCCTTTTTCTGTCTCCCTTTCCGATATAAAGAGGAGCGTATCCCTCTCTCAATTATCCTCTTTTGCAGAAGGGAAAAACATCATCGGGCAGATTACCTACACGTACGGAACACGTATCGTCGGGTCGGCAAATATTATTTATTCCAACAAAGGCTCAGCATTTACCGTTCCTGTTTCCTCCGGTATTTCCGCCGAAACGGCACTTCCGGATGGTCAGGGAAATAGTTTATCTGAACCCCCAAACAAAACCGAGGGCTCTCCCAAAAAGGACCGTAGACCTCTTATCATCGGGATTTCCCTCGGTTGTACCTGTTTCTTTATCGGAATATACTTTCTTTTTGTAGAAATGCCATACCGCAGAAAGCGTGCAGCCTATCTTTCCAAACGCCGAAACGGACGACATTAATTTCCCAAAGATGCAAATAATGCCGCAATATCGTCTGCCGATAACATCTTGTTCGGATCTGACAAATCTACACCGGAGGATGCAAACGCATCTTCCGTTTTTTCTTCTGCCAACGGTTCCGGCTCGGCAACCTCTTCCGGCAGAACCGGTTCTGTCACAGCCTCTTCCGGTTCTTCCTCCGGCAATGGCTCCTCTGTCACTATTTCCTCCGGCTCATTCTCCGGCAAAGGCTCCTCTATCACGATTTCCTCCGGTTCTTCCTCCGGCAAAGGCTCCTCTATCACGATTTCCTCCGGCTCATTCTCCGGCAATGGCTCCTCTATCACTATTTCCTCTGATAATATCTCCTCTGCGTCGATATCCTCCGGTTCCGGACGTTTCCGATGCGCAGGCTCGGAAGATAACAGTCCCTTTCCTCCTGTACGACTCAATAATTGCTTTATCTCATCCAGACTATCTACTGTGGTTTCCAACTCGGAAAGCATTGCCTCACTGTTTTCATGAATCTCTTCATAAAGACGGCGTGTCATATCTTTCACCGCTTCCACTACCGGGGAAGTCGTATCCTGCGTCCCTTTCTTTTCCTGTTGCAGCAGCCTTAACTCTTCGCGCAATCGTTCCATCTCTTCACGCTCATTCAACGCCAATTGCTTTGCATTCTCCTTATTATAAAGTACCAGCGTTTTTACTGCATTTTCCTGAGCCTTTATCAATTCCGAAATCTTTTCTTCCAACGCTGCCATTCCGCTTTCCATCGTCTCATGCTGCTTCTTGACGGCAAGATAGACTCCTTTTTCCGCTTTTTCGTTTCCGCGCATCAGCTCAGCCATACGGTCCGCAAGTAATACCTCGGTCGTCTTTTCTCCCGGAGACTGGCTCTTTTCCTCTCGCAGTAACACAAAAAACACGGAAGCCGCCAAAAGAAATACGCCTGCAATACAAACCGCCAAAGTCGAAGACTGCAATACGTTCAGTGCGACACCCGCAAAAAATACAGCCATCACAAGTAATACAAAACTGAGTTTTTTCAGCAATTCTTTTTTCATAAGCCCTCCCTGTGCATCATCCGAATGTTTCGTACTTTCTTTTATCATACCACACTCTCAGTATGGTGTCAAAAACATCCTACAAATCCGGCTGTGCAAAGGTCAATACTACTCCCGGTATCCCAAATCCTTTGAACCATCCGGATAATCCCCCTTCCAGAACCACTGATTTCCCGATTTAACAAAGAATGCGCCGATATCTGTGGTCCAGTACGGGAGACCGCTGGTACAAAAATTCAGTCCGGCGGCAATTTGTTTCCGTAAGGTACTCCAACTTGCCTCCGTATCACCCGACCACAAAATTGTACCATACCGCTGCTGACCGGTATAACTACTCCTTGTCAGATTTATCACGCGTTTCTCCTGTCCGTATCTTTCCTGTGCTCCGCGCTGCCCTTCATACAATGCCTTCGCATGATAGAGCGCAAAAGCATTTAGTGCCCATGCAGGCATGTGATCCTTTGTTGTTTCTATATACTCCGAATACAGCTTTGCAGGCTCCGGACGATTTTTATAATTCCAGTCCGGCGTATACGGCTCACTGGAATCGCACCACCACGCATCTACACCGTGGCAGAACAGACCCTCTTCCTGCTGTCCCTCTCACGCTCACGCAGCAGGAGAACACCATCCCCGTCATAGTAAGAAAACGAAGCACTCTTTCTATCCACAGTGATTCTTAAGTTCTGCGAAAAAAACTCTATCGTTTCCGGAGTCTCCCGATAATCCCACTGTGCCCAGACAGAGGTATTGATTACTCCCGGCTTTTCACGTTTCGAAAAGAACTCCCGCTCCGTATAGGTAACCCGGACAACTCCGGAATTCTTCGGCTCTATTCGATACAGCCCACGTTCCGAATATAGGTAAAGGCAGTCATCCTTCCGTTCAACTCTGATAATACAAGCAGATTTCTCCGGTGTAACAGACAGCATACTATCAATTCCTTTCTGTATTTCGTAACTCTGTTATTTTCTTTTTCAACGCAACAAGTGCAAGCTCCGCATCCTCTATCTCTTTCACAGTCTGTTCCATCGGACAAATCCCGTCCCCTGTACGATTCGTAATAGCAGCAACGCACTTCTCATATTGCACGGTAATTTTGTGCTCTTTCAGCCACTTCACGGCGGCCTCGCTCATTGTCACGCCGTAGCATCCCTTCACTCCGCCCAGCGTCATCACCATTGCCGAAGCCTTCCCGATAATTTTGTCTACCACATAGGCATCCTTCAAATCTCCGCTTTCATACAGCCGTATCATCGGAGCAATTCCCCGGTCACACTGGGTTTTGACAATGGTATTGTCCTTAATTACGACACAACTGGCAGTTCCTTCGGATATCAGATTAATGGCTGAATGCAGCGCACTTTTCGCCATACGCTCCCTTCCGTACCGTAAAGCCAGTACAACCGGCGGAATCAATAAAAGCT
>JAQXOR010000171.1 GCA_029099805.1 Lachnospiraceae bacterium | reverse complement strand
GTTTATTACATTTTTTGCCGGAATACTGATTGGAATCGCTGTATTATACTGGCTGATAGTTCCGACGGTACGTTCCGATGTAAAGGCGGAATATGCGGCGAAGGAGCGGGATTACGGAGCAGAAATCGCCTCTTATACCACGACGATTTCCGTGCTGGAAAATGAAAAGACGAATCTGACCGGAAAGCTGAAGGAGACGGAGGCTGCGCTTTCACAGCTGCAGGGGGAAATGGATTCCGCGTCGGACGGGGAATTCGATGTGGCGGCGTATGAGCAGGCCGTGCTTGTCCTAATGGAATACTCCGGCTTAGAGGAGCGGGTGAAGGAGGCGGAGGCGGATAAGGTACCGTTTGAGGTGCTGGATGAGCTGATTGCCTACGGAGAAAAGCTCCTGGCATGTAAAGACGGGGCTTTGCTTCGGAAGAAGACAGCGGAACAGTATGAGCAGGTCTATGCAGAGGTGGCACAGAGAGTCCGGGAATACGGCTATGATTACGGGCATGAGTTGTATAACAATAAAAAGTACAAGGATGCCATTTCCTACCTGACCGCGGTATATCAGATGGACGGGACAGACCAGGATACCCTGTACTTTCTGGGACGTTCCTATCAGCGCAACGGCGATGAAGAAAATGCCCGGATTTATTTGCAGATGTTAGTAAGTCAGTATCCGGAGAGTGAGCGGGCCGATATGGCACGCCAGTGTATGGATGGATTAGACTAATAGGAATACCGATACGAAAGAAGACATGACAGGTGCGTGTCTTCTTTCTTTATGCGCGGAAATTCCGGAAAGGAGGTAATATGCAGGCAGCGGAATATGAGATGAAAGACGGAATCCTTGTGATTCATTTAAAAGCGGACCTCGACCACCATACCGCCATAGCGGTACGGGAGACCGCCGATACCCTGCTCGCGAGAAATCATGCAAAACACATTTTGTTTGATTTTACCGGGGTGGAATTTATGGACAGCTCCGGAATCGGCGTGATTATGGGACGATATCGTCAGGTGATTTTCCAGGGGGGACGAGTGGGCGTCATGGGAGTCGGAAAAAACGTAGACCGGATTTTCAGAGTCTCGGGTCTATATAAGATTGTAGAGCGCTATCAATCGGCAGAAGAGGCGTTTGTGCGTCCGGCAAGCGAATGCTTTTCGGACGGAAGATAAAAATGAAGGAGGCAGGAGAGTGGAAAATTTTGATAACGAGATGCGGCTGATATTTCAGGCAAAATCCTGTAATGAAGCATTGGCAAGAATGACGGTGGCGGCTTTTCTGACACCGTTAAATCCGACGTTGGAGGAGCTGGCGGATACGAAAACAGCGGTATCGGAGGCGGTGACGAATGCAATTATTCATGGATACGGAGAGGAAGGCGGGACGGTAGAGCTGTGGTGCGCCAGAAAAGACAAGGAGGTCTTTTTTTATGTAAAGGACACCGGCTGCGGAATCCCGGATATTGCGGCGGCAATGGAACCGATGTATACCTCAAAACCGGAGCTGGAACGTTCCGGAATGGGCTTCTCTTTTATGGAGGTATTTACGGATGAACTGGTAGTGGAATCGGCTGTGGGGGAAGGAACCATCGTAAAAATGAAAAAGATAATCGGGTAAACGGGAGGGGCGCGTTTGGATACAATCGGACTGATACGTCTCTCGCAGGAGGGAGACAGACAGGCTAGGGAACAGCTCATAACCGAAAACATGGGTCTGGTGTGGAGTATGGTACGTCGTTTTATGGGACGGGGCTGTGAAGCAGAGGATTTGTTCCAGATAGGAACCATCGGGTTAATCAAAGCGATTGACAAGTTTGATGTAAGCTACGATGTGAAATTCTCGACCTATGCAGTACCGATGATAAGCGGAGAAATCAAAAGGTTCCTTCGGGATGACGGCATGATAAAGGTAAGCCGTACCTTAAAAGAAAACAATATGAGGCTGCGGGCTGCGGAGGAACGGCTGTCGATAAAGCTGGGAAGGGATGCGACTCTTGAGGAGATAGCCGAGGATACGGGGCTGAGTATGGAAGATATTGTACTTGCCATGGAGGCGTGCACAGAGGTCGAATCCCTGTCCAAGCCGGTGAATCGCAGCGACGGAACGGAAAGTACGCTGGCAGAGCGGATTCCGGGGGATGAGGATGCAACGGAGCAGATAGTAAATCATCTTGTAATGAAGCAGCTGCTGGATGCCTTGGGAGAAGAAGAACGGTATTTGATTGAGCTGCGCTATTTTAAAAATAAAACCCAGACGGAAATTGCAGAGCTTCTTGGTGTAAGTCAGGTGCAGGTGAGCCGGATGGAAAAGAAAATACTGCAAAGGATGCGCACCCTGCTTGCATAGTTTATACAGAAACGGCACATACTTCCGACAGTAGCAGGAAAGGCGGTGAAGGAAGAATGACGGTAAAGCAAAGAATTGCATTGGCGGTGGCGGCAGTGGTACTTGTAGCAGCGATATTCCTTCTGGTCTGGTTTTTACAAAGACCGGAGGAGACACCGGATGGGGTGCTGGTATATAAAGAGGCCTATATGCGGGTGGCAGACCGGCCGTGGCAGGGAGAATGCTTATGTCGCAGCAGATAACGGTATTTCTTCAGTTTGACCAGTGTACCCTGGTGAAGAAGAGACGGGTGTTACTGTCCGAGGTTGCATCTGTTTATTCAACAGACCCGGTGATAAAACAAAAAGTCGGTGCATTGGAATTATACGTGTTTCCGCAGGAGAAAAAGGAAAAAAAGTCATTTTCCGTGCTGAAGGTAATCGAAGCTGTCGGAACGGCGTATCCGGAGGTGGCGGTAAATGCGGTGGGAGAATCGGACTTTATTGTGGAGTATAAGCCGGAAAAGCAGGGAAAATACACGGTTCTTCTGGAGTGGTGCAAAACGGTATTTGTAGGACTTGCGGTCTTTTTCGGGTCCGCATTCACGATTGTAACATTCAATAAGGATTCCAGTGTAGAGGAAATCTTCCCGATGATATATCGTCTGACGGAGGGCGCGGAACGAAGCGGTCCCGGAGAATTAGAGGTTGCCTACAGCTTAGGGCTTCCGCTCGGCATTATTTTGTTTTTTAACCACTTCCTGAGGAAGAAAATCGACAGTGACCCTACGCCGCTGCAGGTGCAGATGCGCCAGTATGAAAAGGATGTAAATTCCACCATAATTGAAAATGCAACCAGGGAGGGAAAGAAAGAAGATGTCTGAGACCATTCGGACGGTAGTGTACTATGTGACGGGGATTTCCTTCGGGGTGGCGGTAGCGGCAGGGCTGTTTGCTTTTATTACGACGGTAGGTGTGGTAACGCGGCTGGCGGCAGGAACAAAAACGGCAAAGCATGTCATGCTGTATGAAACAATTACTATTTTCGGCGTGACGCTGGCAAACGGAGTCGATTTGTTTCAGTATTCGTTTGTTTGCGGGGATGTCTTCCGGATAGTCTGCGGGCTGTTTTCCGGCATCTTTGTCGGATGCCTGGCGGCAGCACTGGCAGAGGTAGTAAATGTATTTCCCGTGATGACACGACGAATCGGGCTAAAGGTGGGAATGCCTTATCTGGTTCTCGCATTTGCCCTCGGAAAAGGCTTTGGTGCATGGTATCATCTGATTCTCGGTGCGGGAAAATAAAGAAAACAGGGATGCAGACTCAGGTTGAAAGAAACTTCGGTCAGAAAGGAAGGTTTGAATATGGACGAAAAGCAGAGAAGGCATATGATACATGAGGTGGTAAAGGAGACAGACACAAAAAAACGTGATGAGAAATACAATCAGTATGTGAAACAGATGACACCAAAGCATAATCCATGGATTAATATTGCCTGGGCATTCGGAGTCGGCGGAGCCATCTGTACGCTCGGACAGGTACTGCTTAACTGGTACCGGGGCATGGGAGCAGACAAGGAAGATGCGGCTCTGTACGTAACAATCACTCTGGTATTTCTGTCAGCACTGACAACGGGGCTGAATCTGTACCAGAAGCTGACCAAATATGCCGGCGCCGGAAGTGTAGTACCGATTACCGGATTCGCCAATTCCGTGGCGGCCTCTGCCATAGAATACAGCAAGGAAGGACAAGTATTCGGTATCGGCTGTAAGATATTTACGATAGCCGGACCGGTCATCCTCTACGGGATTCTGACCAGCTGGCTGCTCGGCCTGATTTACTGGGTATTTCAGCTGCTGACATAAGCTGTAAAAGCAGAGGTGGGGAAGAATTTATTGTTTCCTCTGTACAATAGAGCAAAGAAAGAGCTGGGGATGGTATAGCCGACAGCTCTTTTTTTCTTGCTTTTTCTTAAAAGATGTGCTATGCTTAGACCAAAGCATATTTTCT
>JAQXOR010000170.1 GCA_029099805.1 Lachnospiraceae bacterium | reverse complement strand
GGGCGTGGCGAGCTCTTGCGATTATTGAAGTACTGCCAAATAAAAAAGTTGCAGCAGATATATCTGCTGCAACTTTTATTGGTATACTCTCTATCGCAAGAGCGGGAATCGCGCATTTCATTCGTGCGACAGCTCTTTTTGCAAAAATCATTTACCGCCTATCGGCACAGGCTCGGTAATCTGACAGCGGTAGTATTTTACAACATTTCCGCTTTCCAGTGCGATTTTTTCCGGAGGAATCAGATTAATATCCCTGATATAAGGGACGGGATAGTAAATGATAAAATTGTCTGCCGTCGTCGAATCAAACGGTAATAACGGCGCATACCTTTTTTCATTCATAATCCGGACCCTCCTTTTTTTTTCAGTATAGCACGAAAAGAAGGGGAAGGCAAGAGCTGTTATGCCTTATGTGCGCGTTTTTGCATCTCTACGATAGGCAGAGGCAGGAGTGAGAGAACGGCTACAACACACCACGCACTTCCGGACAGCGGTGTGACTGAGAAAATTTCTGCTGCAAACGGAAATGTAATTACACTTATCTGCAGGAAGGCACAGATAAGAAAGGAGAGCAGGAGTTTTGGATTTGTAAAAAATCCGATTTCGGAAAGCGGATGGTCACTGCGCATATGGAAGGAGTGAACGAGCTGGGAGAGGCTGAGTACCGCAAAGGTCATGGTAGACCCGGCGTGGAAATACCGGTTTCCGATGACAAATGCCATAAGAGCGATAGCACCGATCATTGCACCTTCAAATGCAATTTTATAACCGAGTCCTCCGGCAAACAGGCTCTTTCCGGTATGATAAGGAGGATGTTTCATAATGTCCTTTTCCGGCGGCTCTACACCGAGTGCGGCAGCCGGAAGTGAGTCGGTAATCAGATTTACCCATAATAATTGTACAGCTAACAGCGGTGACGGCATTCCGAATAAAAGTGCAAACAGGATGGTAATGATTTCTCCGATATTGCAGGAAAGAAGAAAGTGAACGCAGCGCCGGATATTTGCGTAGATTCCGCGCCCCTCCTTTACAGCCGCAACAATCGTGGAAAAATTGTCATCCAGAAGCACCATATCGGCAGCCTCCTTGGCAACATCGGTTCCGCTTCGCCCCATCGCACAGCCGATGTCGGCAGCCTTCAGCGCAGGAGCATCGTTGATTCCGTCGCCTGTCATGGCAACTACTTCGCCGCGGGCCTGTAAGGCACGGACAATGGAGACTTTGTGCTCGGGAGCTACCCGTGCAAATACGCGGCAGGTTTCCAGACAGTCCACCAACTCAGCTTCTGTCATGGAGGAGAGCTCACTTCCGGTTACAACGCGGTCCTTTCTTGAACAGATGCCAAGGTCCGCCGCAATGGCACGGGCGGTTAACGCGTGGTCACCTGTAATCATGACCGGTGTAATGCCGGCCTCCCGACAGATGCGGACACATTCCCTGACCTCGGGTCTCGGAGGGTCCATCAGACCGAGAAATCCAAGGAAAATCAGTTCCCGCTCAGCCAAAGAAGCATCCGTTCCATGCTCTGTGAGCCTTTTACAGGCAGAATCGGTGAGGGGACGAAAGGCAACCGCAAGTACGCGGAGCGCCCGTTCGGCACAGCGGTTACAGTAGTCGGTAAGGGTTCGGTGCAAAGGTGCATTGAACGGAGTCAGGGAACCGTTCTCATAGAATGCTGTACACCGGGACAATACAAGTTCCGGAGCACCTTTGCAGACGAGAAAGGCATAGGTATCCTGCGGCATAACAGGAAGAGGAGACGAGCTTCTTCCGGAGAGCAGGTGGATGGTTGACATACATTTCCTTCCGGAATCAAACGGATACTCAGCAAGTCTTTTGTAACGGGTATCCGATATGGGAGAAGCAAGAGATGCCTCTTTTGCTGCAGTTAACAAGGCAAGCTCTGTCGGTTCGCCGTTCCCGTTGCCGTCTGCTTCGAAATAAGCGTTATTGCAAAGAGAGGCACAAAGCAAAATCGGTTTTGCTTCGGGAGAAGTGATGGAAAGGACGTTTCTGCCATCGGAAATCTCTGTAACGGTCATCCGGTTCTGGGTAAGGGTACCGGTTTTGTCGGAGCAGATATAGGTTGCACTGCCAAGTGTTTCAACTGCAGGGAGATGACGAATAATTGCCTTTTTCTTTGCCATACGCTGGACTCCGAGAGATAATACAATGGTAACTATGGCCGGAAGTCCTTCCGGAATAGCTGCAACACCTAAGCTCACTGCGGTCATAAACATTGTGAAGACAGGACGCCCCTGAATCGTACCCAGAATAAAAATAAACAGGCAGATGGCAAGAACGGTGATGCCGAGTATTTTTCCGGTGTGGGCGAGATGCTTCTTTAACGGTGTTTCCGGAGCGGTATCCTGTTGGATTAGGTCAGCAATTTTGCCGACCTGTGTCTGCATACCGGTCTGTGCTACCAGTGCAGTGGCATGCCCGGTAAGAATGACAGACCCTGCGCTTACCATATTACACAAATCTCCGATAGGAGTCTCTTCTGCCAATTTGCACGCAGCGTTTTTTTTGACCGGCTCGGATTCTCCGGTCAGCGAGGATTCATCAACTGTGAGTCCGTCTGCAAGCAGCAGTCTGGCATCTGCGGGTACCTTAGAACCTGCGGAAAGCAGTATGATATCTCCCGGAACAAGTTCTCTTGCCGGGAGCGTTTTTCGTTTTCCGTCTCTGACTACCAGAGCCTCGGGTGCAGACAGCTTTTGAAGCAGGGCAAGGGAATGCTCTGCCTTGGCCTCCTGAACAACGCCAAGGATTGCATTGACAACAACAATCAGCAGGATAATCAGCGGTTCTGTGAAATCGGCGTTTCCCTCAAAAAGCGAGGTCAGGAAAGAAATAAATGCGGCTCCTAACAGAATCAGAATCATGAAATCATTGAACTGGTCCGCAAATCTGGAAAGAAGACTGCGTGTTTTTTTACCGGACAGTTCGTTATACCCGTAACGGGTGATGCGAAGCCCGGCTTCTTTTTCGGATAAGCCCTCTTTTTTACTTTGCAAAGCATTCAGCGCGTCCTGAACAGAAAGAGTATGAAGCTTCATAAAGAACTCCTGTAAGCATAATCAAGGAAGTATATGTCACAAGGCAACGAAGTATGACAACCCCTTGATTTTTAAGGATTTTCGCACATTTTTCAGGAAGAAGAATGTTGTTGAAAATATACAAAATATCAGAAAAAATCTGTGAACTTTCCCGATATTTACAAAGTCTAAGAATTATAGTATGATTTTCTTGTCTGATAGACCTATCTGATTTCATTTGGATTTCCCGGAAGATTTCCAGCTAACGACAATAAGTGAAGGTGAAGTATGAATATTGCATTTTGGAGCAATGTCAGACATCAAAGCGGAGTTACATCGAGCGTTGCCCTGATTAGCATATTGTGGGTGGAACTTTTTGTAGAAGAAGTCGCAGTTACCTCCAATCATATCTGTAATTATGGTCTGGAAAAGCGATTGTACGGCGGTATTGAGTATGAGGAGAAAGCAGCCAGGAGAGCGTATCACTATATTCTTGGTGAGCCGGAGTATTTCAGAATGCTTTACAGTGGCAAGGTTCAAACAGCGCTTTGGTTGAATGACAGTTTGCGGTTTGTTCCCATGGAGAGTGAAAGCGGGAATTTGTTTGCAACCGAGGGCTTGAGTTGCATAAACAACATGCAGGTGGAGAATAAATTTCTTCTGATTGATACTGCGTGCGGGTGTGGCTTATGTTCGCAGAAGATATTAGAGGAGGCTGAGCTTACGGTGGTTTTATTCCCACCCAGAAAAGAGTATATCGATTCGTTTTTTCAGTCCGAAACAAATCTTCGCGAGAACAGTTTTTTTATTCTGGGAAATTATCAGGCTGTGGATTCGTTACGGCCTTCTTATCTGACGAGAAAGTATAATATTCCCAAAGAACGGATCGGAGTGATTCCATACAATTTAGGCTTTGAGCAGGCGATGCGGGAAGGAAGTACCATTGCTTATATTACCAGAAATATGCATTGTTCCAAACGTAACAGTGCATATCGGTTTATACAGCATGCGACAAAGACAGTGGAAAGCCTGAGAGATTATGCGATGAACAGGAGGAGAGTGCTATGCACAGATTGCGGAAAAGTGTTAGAAAAAGAATTCTGATTGCAGGTACATGTATTGCAGTACAGGTTCTGGTTCTCTTTGTGTGTCAGATGGCAGTGAGACAGCTGACCGAAAGAAAGTACAAAATGATGCTGGAAGAGAAGGATGCTGTTCTGGAGACTGCCGGGAGAACGGTATATCTTACAAGGAGAGAAATAAGGGCAGGGGAATCCTTTACAGAAGAAAATATAGAAAGGCGGTATTTACTCTCTGAGCAGAATCCGGAGGCATTGGCAGTTGAGGTAATCGGGGCAACCGCATGCGCGGATTTGCCGGAGGGAGTGATAATTAATACAGCACTTGTCTGTACCCGGGAGGTTTCTTCCACAGAAAGAAAATGTGTATTCAACAATATCGGAAATGCAGGGTGTTTTGCTGCATATACGGTGGTTGATGTGCGTCTTCGCTATGCTAACGGGGAGAATTATTGTGTGCTGAAGAAAAAGCGGTTACAGGAGACGACGGAGAAGCAGGACGCCTGCTGTCTGTTTCTGACAGAGGAGGAGCAATTGCTTATGAGTGCTGCACAGTATGATGTGGAAATGTATGAGGGCGCAGAATTATATCTGGTCGGGTTTACGCAAGAGCGGCTGCAGGAGGATGCAATCAGTACCTATCTTCCTTCGGTACAGGTGATTTCACAGCTTCGAGAATGGAATGAAGAGTATCAAAAGTCTTTTGATACATGGTGTGACAGGCGCAGGTCGTTGGAGAGAAGACTATCAGAGCACAGGAAGCAGCGATTGGATGGTATGTGGTAAGGAGGTAAGGGTGAAAAGGAGAATAGGTTTTGTCGGATGTTATAGTCATGATGTGATTTTGATGATTAGTAAAGTGCTGGTTTGTCTGGAGAAGAGAGTGTTAATCAGAGACCGGAATAAGCTGCATATTCTTCGGGCTTCCATACCGGTGCCGGAGGGAGTATTTGTTGAGAAGGCTAAGGTAGAATATGACGGACTCTTTTATACGCAGGCGGAGGCAGATGCAGAGAAAGATAGAGATTTCGATATAGAACTTGTTGATTTTGGTATGGAGGCAGAGCAGGAAGAAGCAGCGCTTTGTTCGGAGCTGATTCTGGTTACGGACATGCTCTTGCATCATATCCGCAGGCTTGAGAAGGCAGGGCTTGTCAAGGAGATGGTCCATGGATGTATTCTTCGGGATGCATTTGAAAATCTCTGTAAAGGAGAAAAGGAAGTTAAGGACTTTTTACAGTCGTTTCCAAATCGGAGAGAATACTTCCTGCCACCGGATTACCGGGATGCACGGAACCGGTATGTATGTGAAACGCAGCATGAATATAGCATCAACAGGGCGTCACCGGAAATGCAGGATATGATATACCGACTTGTACAAGATTTTTGTCCCGGATATTCGGAAAGAGAGGTCAGGCGTCGTGTGAGACAGCAGGAGAGGAGGCAGTATCGATGAAAATAGCGGTTTGGAGTCCGACTCCCTTTGCCGGACGGAAAAGTACGCATCTGCTTTTGCTTGCGTTACAGGCAATCGCAGAGGAGGGCGGAGAGCAGCTGGTATTACATGCGGACTATGAGGGAAGCGGACCGGAGCATTTTCTGCTATCCGGAATTCAACGGAACCGAATGATTCGTCAAAAAGAGTTTGGGATAGAGCTTTTATGCAGACTTTTGCATTGTGAACGGTTTTCTAAGGAAATGGCTGTTAATTCCTCCTATTCATTTGCGGAAGGAAAGCTTCATATACTTCCGCCCGGAAATAGTACCTTCTACCGCGGAAGAGAGCAGGAGGCCGGAAAAGCCATCTGTACTATTATGCAATTTGCAAGCAGGACATTTCAAAATGTCTGGGTGGAGCTTCCGGCAGGTGACTCAGAGCTGTCAGAGCAGATTCTTTCGGAAGCAGACTGCGTAATCGTAAATTTGGCACAAAGTCCCTGCGAAGCGGAAAAAATAGGGCGACTGCCGCAGTTTGAACATGCATTTTATATGATAGGGGCATATGAGCAACGAAGTATTTACGCGATGCATAACATGAAGCTTCTGTTTCCGGAGTTACGGGGCAGATGTGCTGCGGTACCGTATCATGCCGGCTTTCTTGCTGCCTGTTGTGCCGGGGATGTGGAAAGGTTTTGGGTGCGGGAAATAAGCCGAAGGGATACAAAGGAAGTACCTGCCTTTTTCTGCGCGGTAGAAAAAGCATATGAAAAGTGGAAGGAGGGAGGCTGTGCGAAATGTGGGGAAGAAAAAGGCTGAAAAGGCCGAATACGGAACGTCCGGAATTTGAAACAATAGTAC
>JAQXOR010000169.1 GCA_029099805.1 Lachnospiraceae bacterium | reverse complement strand
GTCTGGTAACACATCCTGCCTTCCCCGGTACACTAAGACAGCCTTCGTCTCCGGTCTGGCTGCCGGAAGCTGCCACAATCACCGGATTAATCAGCACAATCGGTTTGTTTCCTTCCGGAGACACATCAATTACCGCAATTCTCTTTAATACACCGATTTGCGGTGCGGCAAGCCCTACGCCGTTTGCAGTATACATTGTATCCAGCATGTCGTATGCTAATTCCTTAATTTTTTCGTTTATTTCCGTTACCGGCTTTGCCACCTTCTCTAATACCGGATCTCCCAAAATTCTGATTTTTCGTAATGCCATTTTTTTATCCTCCTGTTATTAATAACCACTTATTGGATTGAAGTCAAACTGTATGTTACACTTCATTGACGCTTCTGTCAATAGCTTCTCCGTCTCCGCAATCCTGTGAAACTCCATCAAACGTTCATACTGCGTTGCTTTTACATAAATTAAAAAGCGGTATAAATCATTGGCTTTTGCAACTCCGGCAGGAACCGGTCCCGAAACCGTTCCATAGCCTTCTTCCGGCTTTTTTGCCTCCTGCAGCACCCTTGCAATACGAACGGCAGCACCTTTTGCGACAGCCTCCTCCTCCCCCTGAATCAAAATCAAAAGCAGTTGGGCAGCCGGTGGATACTGTAACAGCCTGCGGTATGCCATCTCCTTTTCGTAAAACCCCTCATAATTCTCTGTCGCGGCTTCTACAATGCTGTAGTGCTCCGGCTGATAGGTCTGGATTACTACTTCACCCGGAAGCTTGTCCCGGCCTGCACGTCCGGCCGCCTGGGCAAGCAGGCAGAAGGTACGTTCCGAAGCCCGGTAATCTCCGGCATATAAGGACAAATCCGCGGCAATAATTCCCACCAGCGTAACCTTCGGAAAATCATGCCCCTTTACAATCATCTGCGTCCCAATCAGGATTTGCGCCTCGCCCTTTGCAAAAGCCTCTACAATCCTTTCGTGTCCCCCTTTATTTTTTGTGGTATCCGCATCCATCCGGAGTACCTTTGTTCCGGGAAACTCTTTTAAGACCGCTTCCTCCACCTTTTGCGTCCCCGTTCCGAACAGCCCGATATATTTCGAGCCGCAGGCCGGGCATACCTTTGGCTGCTGCGATTCATATCCACAATAATGGCATAACAGCCTTCCGCCTTTATGAAGGGTAAGCGTCACATCACAATGAGGACATTTCATCCCCTCACCACAGGCACGGCAGGAAACTGTTCCCGCATATCCGCGCCTATTTAAAAATAACATAATCTGCTCTCCCTTGGCAAGTCGTTCCTGCATTTGTTCCCGTAATTTTCTGCTAAACATCGAACGATTGCCTTCGGCAAGCTCCTGTCGTAAATCTACAATCTCGACCTTAGGCATCGTTGCTTCTTTTGCCCGGTTATGCAAAAGAAGTAACTGATACTGTCCGGATTTTGCCTTTGTATATGCTTCAAGAGACGGTGTTGCAGAGCCGAGTACCAATGTCGCCCCTGTCAGTTCTGCCAGGTATTCTGCCGTTTCCCTGGCATGATATTTCGGCGTTCCCTCACTCTTGTAAGCACCCTCCTGCTCTTCATCAATCAAAATCATTCCAAGGCGTTCAAACGGTGTAAACAAAGCCGAACGCGGACCTATCATCACATCAATGGAACCTTCTCTTGCCCTTACATATTGGTCATAACGTTCCCCGGCAGAAAGCCTGGAATGCAGTACCGATACCCGTTCTCCAAAGCGTTCATAGAACCTGCGCACGGTTTGAAATGTCAGTGATATTTCCGGAATCAGCATAATTGCCTGCTTTCCCTGCCGAATCACACGTTCAATCAGTTCCAGATATACCTCGGTCTTACCGCTTCCGGTCACTCCAAACAGTAAATATGTTTCACGCTTTCCCTGCATATAATTCTTCCACACCGCTTCTACCGCATTTTGCTGTTCCTCGTTCAGTCGTGGTTTTTCTGACGAAAAAGCCCCCCGGACCGGATTCCGGAATACGGTTTCCTCCCGTAAGGCTACCATGCCGTCACGACAGACCGCTTCAATTGTTGCAGGCGATACGGAAAGCTTTTGCAAAACATCCGCATAATCATGCTCTTTCCCATCCATTAAAGCATCCAGCAGACGCACTCTTGCATCATACTTTCGCTTCACTGCCGTAGCATAATACGCTTCCAGCTGTTCTTTTTCCGCACACAGCACAAGAGTACGTTTTAACAGCCTGCGTACCTCCTGTTTTACCGGCAGAACAGTCTTCAGTGCCTCATTCATTGTACCTCCGAAATGCTCCTTCATCCAATATGCAAGCGTAATAAAACGCCGTTCCAGAGAAACAGCACCCTGTACCACCGACACGATTTCTTTTGTCCGCGCCGGGTCAAATACCGGTGTATCCGAGGTATCCATGATATATCCTTCTACTTTACGATTTCCTCCGCCAAAGGGCACCAGAACCTTGGCCCCCACAACTGCCGCATCGGACAACCCGTCCGGAATCGCATATTGATATGTCTTATCCAGTTTTTCTAACGAAATATCTACAATTACATCCGCATACCGCATCGATTCCGTATCTCCTTCTGTGATTACCTTTCCTCAAAAAATCGCCAGACGTTCCCTGTCCTCCTGTGTCATTTCGGAAAGAATCTCTCTTATCAGCACTCGTTCATCCATCGGATATTTCACCCCACGGATTTCCTGATAATCCTCATGTCCCTTTCCCGCAAGCACAATGACGTCCTCCTCCTGTGCATTTAAGATTGCATAACGAATTGCCTCTTTTCGGTCCGGAATTGTGACATAAGCACCGTCTGCCTTCTTTACTCCCGTCAAAATGTCCTCGATAATCGCATCCGGCTCCTCAAAGCGCGGATTATCCGAGGTGACAATCGTCAAATCCGCATACCGGGAGGATATTTCTCCCATCTCAAAGCGCCTGTCTCTGGAGCGGTTTCCTCCACAGCCGAACAGGCATACCAGACGCTTCGGTTTATATTCCTTTAACGCCTTCAGAAGGCTCTTTAAACTCATTGCATTATGCGCATAATCTATCATCAGAGAAAACTTTGCGGATACCGGGATACTTTCCATTCTTCCTTTTACCCGAACCTCCAAAAGAGCGGCCTGCATTACAGGAACCGGAACCTCCAACTGGCTGCAGATTGCAATGGCGGTCAACGAATTATATACCGTAAACATTCCGGGAACCGGAACCGCAAAATCAGCCTCCACAATTCCCTTTGTACGATAAGATACCATCAGCTTTCCGTCACTGCGGTGCAAATCAATCCCGACCGCCGTAAGATCTGCTCCTTCTCGGCAGCCGTATGTCATATGCTCGCAATGCTTTCCCGCCAGCATCCGCTTTATCTGCGGATCATCTGCATTTAATATTCCGAACCGGCATTGACCAAACAGTCTGGACTTACATTCCGCATACTCTTCAAAGTCAGTGTGCTCATTTGGTCCGATATGATCCGGCTCCAGATTCGTAAACACACCGTACGTAAACATGATTCCACCCACTCTGAATAGCTTTAATGCCTGCGAGGAGACCTCCATTACCACCGCTTCGCACCCATTATCTACCATTTCACGTAAATACTTCTGCAATACAAAAGATTCCGGAGTAGTGTGGCTCGCCGAAATAACTTCCGCCCCGTTCTTTACTTCCACTGTTCCTATCAGCCCGGTCTTTATCCCCACCTTCTCCAGAATATGATGCACCATATAAGCGGTGGTAGTCTTTCCCTTTGTACCGGTAATTCCAATCGTAATCAGCTTTTCTGCCGGATGTCCGAACCAGGCGGCAGACAGAAGTGCCAATGCTTTTCTCGTATCCCTTACCACAACAAGCGTCACATACTCCGGCACCGTAAGCTCTTTTTGTGCCACAATGACCAGAGCCCCCGCCTCTACCGCAGTACCGGCATATTCGTGACCGTCAAATACCGCTCCCGAAATACAGACGAACAGACTCCCTGCCGTTATTTGCTTTCTGGTATCATATACCAGATCCGTCACTTCTGTCTCTTCTTTTCCCCGTATCCGCTCGATTAATCCCTCCGCACGTAATTGTTCCAGCAATATTTGCAGCTCCATACCATTCTCCTTTCCATTTTCCTTCTACAATTCTATGCCGAAAGCAGAAGGATTCTACCTGTCTCCCATCCGAGAAAAGCCCATTTTGGGCACAAATGTCCAAAATGGGCTGTCAGTTTATTCTCCGAGTATCGTCCGGTATAACTGCTCGTACTTCTTTGCCGATGCTTTCCACGAAAAATCAATCGCCATTCCGCGGTCCACCAGTTTATTCCATTCTCTCTTTTTATTGTAAAAGATATGCTTTGCATAACGCACAATCGAAAGCATCTCATGGGCATTATAGTTTGCAAAACTAAAGCCGGTACCGGTCCCCTCATATTCATTATATGGAACAACGGTATCCCGCAGTCCTCCGGTCTCTCTGACAATCGGTACCGTACCGTACCGGAGGCTGATAAGCTGGCTCAATCCGCACGGTTCAAACAAGGACGGCATTAAAAAGGCATCCGAAGCAGCATAAATCTTATGCGCCCGTTCGTTATTATAATAAATATTAGAGGAAACCCTTCCATGATACTTCCACTCATAATACCGGAACAAATTCTCATACTTGGGATCACCCGTACCGAGGATTACAAGCTGGACATCCGAATCACAAAGCTCCTCCATAACGCACTCTACCAAGTCAAATCCCTTCTGATCGGTAAGACGCGAAACAACGCCTATCATAAACTTCTTGCCGTTTCGTTCAAGATCCAGCTCTTCCTGAAGAGCCAGCTTGTTTTTAACCTTTTCCTTCCGGAAATTGATTGCGTTATATCTTTGTACAAGATACGGATCCGTCTCCGGATTATATTCCTCGTAGTCAATTCCGTTTACAATTCCCCATAACCGATTGGAACGGGCACGCATCAGACCATCCAGACCTTCTCCGTAAAACGGAGTCTTTATCTCCTCTGCATACGTATTGCTCACCGTCGTCACATAGTCGGCATAAACAATACCACCCTTTAAATAATTGGCATCCCCGTAAGCTTCTAACTTATCCGGAGTAAAATAATACCGATCCAGTCCGGTAATATCCTGAACCGTCTTCTTGTCCCATATTCCCTGAAATTTCAGGTTGTGAATCGTCATTACAGATTTGATTCCGCGGTAAAACTCCCCCTGTTCAAAGCTATCATGAAGATATACCGGAATCAAACCGGTCTGCCAGTCATTACAGTGAATCAGGTCCGGACGGAACCCAATCAGAGGAAGCGCAGATAATACTGCCCTACAGAAAAAAGCAAACTTCTCGATATCCTCATGAATATTACCGTATGGCTTATCCCCGGCAAAATAATACTCGTTATCAATCAGGTAGAATGTAATGCCGTCGATTTCTGTCTCCAGTACCCCGACATATTGGTTACGCCACGCAAGATTCATATAAAAATGAGTTTTGTATCGCATCTTCTCTTTATACTTTGCCGGAATCGACATATACTTCGGAAGCATAACACGCACATCATAACGCTCTTTATCAAGGTATTTCGGAAGAGCGCCTACCACATCGGCAAGCCCTCCGGTCTTTATAAAAGGAACACACTCAGAAGCAACAAATAGTATATTTTTCACAGTTCTCCTCCTTGCGTATACTGACTGATTATGATAATCCCAGTATAGCACATTTTCCACTATTTGAAAAGAGTTTTCCTTGTATTCCTACAATTTATTGTGTACGGAGTTTGTACTCCAGTCGAATCTTATCGGCAATCAATGCAACAAATTCCGAGTTGGTTGGTTTTCCCTTCCCTCCTGCAACCGTATACCCGAAAAGCGCATCTATCGTATCCGTTTTTCCCCTGCTCCATGCCACTTCAATCGCATGCCGGATAGCACGCTCCACACGGCTTGGTGTCGTTTTGTGACGTTTTGCAATCGACGGATACAGCATCTTGGTAATCGAATTTAACATTTCCGAATTATCCACCGAAAGCATAATTGCATCACGTAAATACTGATACCCTTTAATGTGCGCAGGAACACCGATTTCATGAATGATATCCGTCACATCCACTTCAAGATGGTTATTATTCGGTGCCTTGATTTCCTGATTTACAAAGCATCCGTGTTCCGCGCAACAAATAGAACCGATTCCCATTACCTGAAAAATACGTTGCATAATCATTGCACTGTCAAACGGCTTCATAATATAGTAGCTGGCACCCAGGGCAAAGACGCTTTCCGTTACTCTTTCCTGTCCGATGGCTGTAACTACGATTACATGCGGCTGCTTTTTTAATTCAGCATCCTTACGAATCTGTTCCAATACTCCGATTCCGTCTAACTTCGGCATAATAATGTCCAGCAACACTACATCAGGCTGTAATTCCTTGATTTTCCTGACGGCCTCCACGCCATCCTCTGCTCTTCCTACATGTTCTACCGTTGCTTCTTTCTTTAACAGTTCCTCATAAAGTTCCAGAATGCGAACATTGTCATCTACCGTAAGCACACGAATCTTTTCCATCTTCTCTTCTTCTCTGCCTTTCTCCTTATTTTTCCATATTTTGTAAATAATTTACATTCCATATTATAGCACAACTTTTCACTTTTGCAATATAAATTGTAATTTTTTTACAATTATTTTCTTCTTTTTTATTCTGGAACGGCAGTAACTTTCTTGTTTACAGAAACTCTTCTTATATGCTATACTAAAATACACACAAAAGAAGGGAGACAACCATCATGAGAGATTTTATGATTACCACAGATTCTAATTCTGATTTACCGCAGGAATATATTGACAAGCTGGGTACCGTAATTATTCCGCAGTATTATTCCTTCGGAGACACCGTTTACGGTGATAAACTCCATATGCCTCCTGCAGAATTCTACGAGCGCATGAAAAACGGCGAGCTTCCGCAGTCTCAGGCAAACAATCCGGCTGTCATTGAAGAAAAGTTCCGTTCGGTATTAGACAAAGGTCTGGATATTATTCATATTGCTTTTTCCTCGGCACTGAGCGGAAGCTACAACAATGTCTGTATGGTGGCAAGGGAATTGTACGAAGAATATGCAGATGCCAGGATTACCGTCATCGATTCCATGAATGTTTCTCTGGGGGAGACGCTCCTGCTGCTTCATGCAACCGAACGTAAAAAAGAAGGAGCTACTTACGAGGAAATTGTCGC
>JAQXOR010000168.1 GCA_029099805.1 Lachnospiraceae bacterium | reverse complement strand
TTGTTTACTTCTTTTTCTTAACCTTTGGAGTAGGTAATTCTTCATACATGGCATTAAACAATTCTACCAAAAATTCTTTATTATCCAGCTCATCGACCAATAGCATTTCCTTTGCTCCATCATATGGCAATTCATACTCGGCATTTGGCATTAACTTTATTGCTGATTTTACAGGCTTTACAAGAAATCTATCATCGTAAACACCACCAATAATTTTGCCACGATAATAAATGATGTATTCTCCCATCATTGCTTTATGTGTAATGTCATTTAGTTCTGACAATTGTTCTAATATAAAATCTAAGTATTCTTTACTTGATGCCATTATGTTTTCACCCCTACAAATTCAAATCTTCTGTTGTTTTCAGTCTCTTCGCAAGACTGAAAGTTATCGGGTAACTATAGGTTTTCCATCTGAATCTAACAATGGAGTAATCCCTGCCCCATATCCTGCCTGCCACAGCAAATAGTTGACTCCTGTTTCTTTGTCTACTAATATTTGTCGAATCCCCTCATTCTTCAATCCTGAACCATCTTTATAAATCACTTCAAATCTCTCGTATTTTTTCATAAAATTTAACACCTCCATAGTTTTTAATTTGGAAATCCAGATTTGCTAATTCTACAGCTCCACAAACTTCAAATTTTCGCTCTCATTGTACCATAAAAACACATCCCTGTGTATACGTATTTTATTTCTTTCTTTCTCCGACAGCTTATTATAACGGAGCTGGTCTACTTACAGAACACCATCAGAAGCTGTTCTGTCCGGGCAAACAGCGGTAAAACGGAATGTACCGTCAAGTGTCTTATTTTTCGCTTTATAAATCACTTTCTTAGTGAAAAAAACTCTCTTTTCGTGATATTGAACTTACCATACATTTTATGTACAATACAATCAGAAAGAGCGCTGCTTTCGATTATAAGAAAGTGAGGAAGAAGAGAATATGAAATTAAAAATCGGAGAGACGATAAAGAAATTCCGGAAGGAACGTGAAATTACTCAGGAGGAGTTTGCAGAGGTGCTTGGCGTGTCCTGCCAGTCCGTGTCCCGTTGGGAAACCGGTCTTTGCTATCCGGATGTGGAGCTGATTCCGAGTATTGCAGGCTTCTTCGGAGTGTCCGTGGATAAGCTGATGGGTGTGGATGACGTAGCGGAGAAACAGGCAGTGGAGCATTATCTGAGTGAGTTTCAGAATGCGATCAGCCACGGCGCGGTGGAGGAGTGTATCCGGATTGCCAGAGAAGGTGTTGCCGAATTTCCGAACAATTATGCGTTGCTGAATAAATTGATGTATGCGTTGTTTGTGGCGGGAAGCAATGATGCGGACATCCCGAACTGGAAGGAGAATATGGAAAATTATGATGCGGAAATCGTGGCACTCGGCGAGCGTATTATAAGATATTGCCCGGATGTGGAAATTCGTTCCGAGGCAACGGCGCGTCTGGCATTCCAGCACTGTGAGATGGGGAGAAAGGAAATCGGACGTTCCATATACAAGACACTTCCGACAATGGAAAGCTGCAGGGAGAGTGCAATCTGGTGGGCACTTGCGGAGGAGGAAAAGCTTCCCCATACCAGAACCTACATTTCTACTGCTTACGCGCATTTATGGGAGGCAATCTGCCGTCTGATAGTGCTGCTCCCGGATGAGGAGGCAGTTTTGATATTTGAGAAGATGGACGCTTTAGAGCGTCTGATGTACGATAATGCGCCGAGAACCGGCACATGGAGTAACACAAACTTTCATTTTGAGTGGGCAAAGTATCTGTTAAAGCTGGGACGGCAGGAAGAAGCCTTTGAACAACTGCGCCATGCGGCAGAGGCAGCAATTGTCTTTGACAGTCGCCCGGAGGAGGAAAAAACTGTAACGCTGCTGTTTGGGGAAGAGAACCATAGAAGGTCCGATTTTGACACGGCAGATTCCAGACCGCTTAAGGAAATTCTTCGTGATATGTGGCTTGCGGAGAAGGTATTTGATGCGGTACGGGAGACAAAAGAATTCAGAGGGATTTTAAAAAGATTGGGATAGGAAAGATTTGAAAAGAGCTGACGCTTTTCCGGAGGGGAGCCGTCAGCTCTAAAGTTTTCCAAAGCTGCCTAAGATGACTGCAAGGCTGCTTCTGCTTTTTTCAGCTGTTTGAGTAAAAACTGGTATCGTTCCTGAACGGAATTGATGCGATAAATACTGCTGGATACCAAATCAGGGTCTACGGCATTTTCAAAGACGGAATAGGCGGTCTCGAGCTCCAGACGGGTTGCCTGCAATTCTTTTAAGAGAGGATTCTCAATCTTTTTTCTTTTCATAAATAAAGCCGGCATAAGAAAAACTCCCTTCATTTATTTTATTGTAAGTATAGACAGAAAGCTTGGAAAATATACCCTGAATAACCGGTTTGTAAATATATGGGACAAAAAATGCGATAAACCGTTGAAAAACAAATGATTCTATGAGAAGTAACGCAGCAAAATAATTTGTCATTTTTCACAAAAAGGAAAGAAAATTTTGGTAAAAAGGTCGAAAAAGAAGAAATTGCGTCAAAACGGTTGACTTTGTATCATAAAGCAGCTATGATAATAGTATCGAAGCTCGGTTCGAGCAAGAGGATTCCGGATTTGGAATCTGATTTTCCCACACAATTAGAATAAAAGAATGAAAGAGGGGTGTCGTTGGAAAAACTGGTTGCAATTATAGATGTAATGCCGGAATATGGGCGGCGGCTGGCGGCGTACTTAAACAACAGTCGTACGTTCCCGTATCGTGCAGTAGTGTTTTCATCTGCAGATGAGGCAGAAAGTTATATTAAAAATGACGGAGTATATGCGGTTCTGGCAGCGGAGGAGCTTGAAAAGGCTGTATTGGACGTTGTAGTCGGGACAGGGGTAAAGTTGTTCTGGCTGCGGGAAAGAAAGGATGCATATGGGGGCTCCTCCATGTACCGTTATGGCTCTGCGAAGGAGATTGAGCGGGGCTTGACGGAAACAAAGGAAAGAGAAAAAAGAATCCCTGTGATTGGTTTTTTCTCGCCGGCAGGAGGAGCGGAAGCGGAGCTTCTTTCGCGTAAGATTGCAGAAGAACTTGGGAAAAAAGGGAAAGTGTTATATTTTTCGATGTTTCCGTTCGGAATCTACGGAAGAGAATGTGAGGACGGTTTGTCGGAAGCTGTATATTTTATCAGACAGCCGGACGGAGAGCCGAGACTTCGGTTGCGGAGATTGCTGCAGTGTGGGGAATCTATGGACAGCATTGGGCCGGTACGGTGGTATACGGATTTAAGCAGTGTGACAAAAACGGATATGGAGTCTTTTTTTCGAAGCGGACTTTGGGAGACAAAATATCAGGCCTTCTTTGTGGCGGTAGGACAGTTTGACACGGTAGGAAGAAATGTGCTCGGATGCTGTGATAATGTTCTGGTGCCGGTGTGGGAAACAAAGGACGGCAGGCGGATTCAGGAGGAATTCAGACGTCAGATAAAAGAAAGCGGAGATACAAAGCTTTATTCCGGAATTCTTGAATTTTCAGTGGAGAAATCATTGGGAGCATCGCCGGAGGAGGCGGTAGCGGCAGCAGTAAATAAGGGAGTGGAAGCAATTGCAGGAGATTACGGAAGAGATTCGCAGAATGACCCTGGAGCAATTGGATTTGTCAGAGGAGCTGACGGATGAACAGGTGCTTGCGACGATAGAACAGGCAGTCCTGGTATATGGACGGGAGCATTATCTGCCATTAGAGGAAAAATATCGGTTGAAGCAGGAAATTTTTCACGGGATACGCGGATTTGATATTTTGGAGGAGCTATTGGCGGATGAGTCTGTAACCGAAATCATGATTAACGGACACGAGAATATCTTTTATGAAAGACAAGGAAAGCTGTATTTGTGGGAAAAGCAGTTTTCCTCTGAAGAACGGCTTCGTGATGTGATTCAGAAAATGGCGGCGGAGGCCAACCGGGTAGTGAATGAGGCTTGCCCGATTGCGGATACCAGACTGGCAGATGGCTCCCGTGTAAATATTGTTCTTCCGCCTGCCGCTCTGGATGGACCGGCTGTGACAATTCGTAAGTTTTCCAAGTCGCCCTATACGATGGACCGGCTGGTAGAATTGGGTGCGCTTTCGGAAGAAGCAAGGGAGTATATGGAGGACGCAGTAAAAAGTCGGCGTAATATTTTTATCAGTGGTGGTACCGGTTCCGGAAAAACAACATTCTTAAATGCATTGTCGGCATTTATTCCAGACACAGAACGTGTGATTACAATTGAAGATGCAGCAGAATTGCAGATTCGTACGATACCGAATCTGGTACGGCTTGAGGTGCGAAAAGCAAATACGGAAGGCTGTAGTGCAGTAAGTGTCAGAGACCTGATTAAAACAGCCCTCCGAATGCGTCCTTCCCGTATTATCGTCGGAGAGGTACGAGGTGCGGAGGCACTGGATATGCTGCAGGCAATGAATACAGGTCATGAGGGCTCGCTTTCTACCGGACATGCAAATTCTGCCGAGGATATGCTTTCACGACTGGAAACTATGGTATTGCAGGGCAGTGATATTCCGCTATATGCAATTCGAAAGCAGATAGCTTCTGCGATTGATGTCTTTGTACAGCTTTGCAGGCGGAGTGGCGGCAGTCGCGGCGTAATGCAGATTTGCGAAAATGACGGAATGAAAGACGGTGAGATTGTATTACGTCCTGTATTTGAGGCGAAGAGAACACAGACAGATGAGGTGGCATTGGAGTACCTGGGCGGTTCGAAGCTTTGGAAGGAAGGCGGACGGATATGAGGAAACATAAATGGCTGGGAGAAATTTTACAAAGAAATGGATGGTGGGTGACGGCACTCGGAAAAGGAATTGCAGTCGGAGGGCTGATTGCATGGCTTTTTTTTCAGAGTATGCTTGGTGCATTGTGTGTTCCGTTTTGTATAGTTGCCTCTGTTCTTCGCGGGAAAAAAATCGAAATGGAAAAAAGAAAAGAAAAAGAGCAGGAGCATTTCATAGAATATCTCGGGTTTTTAAAGGAGGCTCTTTTAGTAGGGTATTCTTTGGAACAGGCGGTGGGCGAGGGGAAAAAGGGAATGCTGACGTCGTTGAAAAAGGAAGAGCCTTTTTTGCAGGCTGTGACACGCATGGAACGAAAAATGAAGCTGGGAACTGCGGTGGAGACTGCATTTTCCGAATGGGCGGAAGAGGCTCTGTGCGAGGATATCCGGGATTTCTCTGAGGTTCTTTTTATCGCAAAGCGTACAGGAGGTGCGGTACAGCAGGTGATTGAGAATACGGAGAGGGTGATAAGAGACAAGCAGGAAACACTTAGGTATATCCGGTCTGTACTTCACAGCAGAGAATATGAAGCAAAGGTCATGAAGGCAATGCCGTTTGCCATGTTATTGTACCTAAGACTATTTATGTCGGAGTACTTAACACCTTTGTATCACAATCCGGTAGGGGTCTGTGTAATGATAACTGTGCTGATAGTGTATTTTATGCTTTGCTTTGTTGTGGACAAGGTAACAACGGTTTCGCTATAGGAGTGGGTATGAAGAAAAAAGAAAAGATACAATTGGTGATAATCGGGCTGGTAATTATTACGACGGCATTGTTTCTTTGGTTTCAGAACCGGGGCAGTGAAAAGGAGAAGCGGATCTGGATAGCAAGACCAGAAAACGGGACAAAGACCCAGAGGATAGCAATGTCTATTGATGAAAAAGAGGAAGAGTGGAATCTGACAGTAGAATCCCGCGAGAAAACGACAGAGGAAATAGACAGGTTGTTTTCGGAAACAATTCAAATTTTGAACGAATGCTTTGGGATTCAGGATGGCGGAAAGCTGGTATTGACTGATTCGGTGTCACTTCCACAGTCTCTTCCGGAGACAGGAGCTGACATTCGGTGGGAGAGCTCGGATGCTACTGTTCTGACAAAAAGCGGGAAACTGCAGAGGGAGCACCTAAAGGAAGTGTGCGAACTGTACTTACAGGCCCGTGTGTACCTTGCGGAAGAGGAAAGGGAGTATTGGTTTGCGGTTGAAGTTCCGCCGTATGCGTCCGGCAGTGAAGAAGCATTGCTCTATGAGGCACAGGAATCGTTACTCGCACTGGAGCAGGAGACCTCGGGGGAGGAAGGATTTTATTTGCCGGAAGAAATCGGGCCGGTAACAATCGGAATACCGGAATCTTCCGGTTCGGTGGCCGGTCCGGTGGCAGCGGCAGTTTTATGCCTGCCTTTTGCGGTAGTGATTGCCAAACGTCAGGAAAAAGAAAAAGAGAAGCAAAGAAGGGCAGAAGAACTTTTGACTTCATATCCTCAACTGGTTACAAAGCTTACTCTGTATACGGGCGCGGGACTAAGCCTGCGTGGGGCATGGGAACGTCTGGCAGCGGAATATCGAGCAAAAGCAGAAAATTCCGGAAAAAAGAATGCAGTCGGAGAGGAAATTCTTATTCTTGCGGGGGAACTGAAAAACGGCGCATCGGAAGCAAAGGCATATGAAGCATTTGGAAAAAGAATAGCGTTAAGACCGTACCTGCGATGTGTATCTCTTATGGTCAGTCAGCTGCAAAAGGGGAGCGGGGGTATGCGAAAAGGTCTTCAGGAGGAAGTTCGGCTTGCATGGGAAATGCACCGGGAACATGCGGCAAAGAAGGGTGAAGAGGCACAGACAAAAATGTTGTTTCCGATGATGGGAATGCTGTTTTTGGTTATGGCGGTAGTAATGATACCTGCATTTTTTTCAATGTAGGGAGATGAAAAAGGAGGAAAGTTGGATGAAGGAGCAAATGACAGAGAGTGTAATACAGATGGCTGAAGAAACATTACAGGCAGAGCCGGAGTATGCCGGGGATTGCGAAAGGGTAACAAGTACAGTAAGGGAAAGAAAATTACTTTTGGATAACAGAGGAGTTGGTGTAGTAGAGGTTATCCTGATTCTCGTGGTTTTAATAGCACTTGTTTTGATTTTTAAGGAACAACTTGGAAATATGGTGACAAAGGCTATGGATGCATTGGAAAAAAGTATAAATGAGGTATTGTCGTGAGGCAAAATGGTGCTGTTACAGTATTCTTCTCTTTGGTATTTATGGTGATGTTTAGCTTTATTCTTTCATTTTTTGAGCTGGCTTCCTATACGGCACGTGCTTCCTATCATGCGTCAGCAGCATTACTGGCAACAGAAAACTATTTTGCGGCGTATTTAGAACCTTTGTATGATAAGTATCATATATTTGGACGAGAGGTACCGGTTGGAGAAGAGATTCTTTCATGGACCGATAAAAGTATTGCCGGTGATGTTGCCTATATGACGGTGAAACGGGAAGGAGAGCGGTCCCTTCTGCTTCGTTCCGGTGCAGAATTTGGTGTAACCTCGGCTGCTGTTATGACAGAAAACCGACTGGAGGGCTTTTATTCGCAGGCTGTTACGGCAATGAAGTACCGAGGGCTCCCTGAGCTGATAAATACGTTAAAGGAGTTTGGAGGGATGACGGAACAGGCCGGCGCCCATCTGGAGATTGCAGCAGCGAAGGCTGAGACTGACAGTGCCTATGCCCTGGTGGATGAGAAGATTTTGCATCTGATTGAGCTGATTGACGGAGTAGATATTGTACGGTATGAAAAGTTTATGGGCGGAAAAGGAGTTTTGTTCCAAAAAGAAGCTTATGTAAAGTATTTTAGTACAAATCCTGCGGGGGCTGCAGCCTTTTTTGACCGTACAGAGGTGTATCAGGCGTTTTTAAAGAATCATGAAAATCCATGGAGTACCTTAGACAGTCTGGGCTCCCGTGCTGAAACACTTGCAGATGAAATGGAAGAGCGCGAGCATAAGGAAATGCTCTGCAGGAGCCGGCTGGCAGCATTCAGAGGTTCTTTGGCGGTTCTGTCACCTAAAATTTCCGAGCTGGAGAGATCACTGGCAAGTGCGTATCTGCAACAGATTTCTCTGTTAAATGAACTTGGAAAGTTGATTCTGCTTGAAGGAGAGGAGGATGCAATCAGTTCTTTGACTGCACAGGCAGCTTCCTTGGGAAGTGCGATAGAGAGCATGCGCACTCAGAAAACCCGTTATGAGGAAGAAGAAAAGGAATTAAAACGGCAGATTAAGCAGTTAGAGGAAGAGCAGGAGGAGTTGGAGAAAAAGAAAAAGGAGCAGGAAAAACAGGGGAAAGCGCTGGCTAAGGAAGAAGAGATTTTTGTAGACCGGTGCCGGACAATCCGGGGAATTTGTGATGATGCGTATTATTACGTGAGGGAAATTCAGGAAGAGCTGGAGAGAGCAAAAAAGGTAAGGTCTACCTGTGAATCGGTATTGGAATCCTTTCAGACGGTAATCGGGGATGAGGCGGAAAAAGAATATAGGGCAGATTTGGAGAAATATTCGTTCTACGAAGATATGGACGGATTTGATTTTGAACAGATGAAGCAGACGTTGTTAGAGAATAAATCAAGGTTATGGAACATAGCAAAACAAATCAACGGAACAGACAAAGCTTCTCTCCGTGCAGCCGTAAGCGGTTTGCGCAGGGAGAGGGAATCTGTCAGTCAATACTCTTTTTACGGATTGAAGCTGAATTATGGTGAAATGTCGTTGGAGGGAGATATCTATGATGGTGTGGATTCATTGATTTCGAAGGAGGTTGCAAGTGGGTTCCTCGGTTTTTTGACAGAGAGTGAGATTTCTGAAAAAAAACTGGATACCGCCTATCTGCCATCCGGATTTCGTTATGAAGAAGATGCGTTTGACATTTTTTCTTTGATAGGAACCGATATGAGTGGCATCTTCGAGGAATTGCAGAAACTGCTTCCGGAGGATATATCGTTTTCTTCTGTTGCGGATGGGGTGATGGATACCGCATTTTTTCATTCGTACCTATTAACACACTTCTCAGATTTTCTGGAGGGGAATGGAGAAGGTGCGTTATCTTATGAGCAGGAGTATCTGATTGCAGGAAAAGATACGGACAAAGAGAATCTTTCGTCGATAGCAATGCGTATTTGTGCTGTCCGTACTATATTACACTTTATCTCGCTTTATACAGACAGCGAAAGGAAGATGCCGGTCGAACAGGCCGCTCTTGCCGCCTGCGGATTAATAGGGTTGCCTGCACTAAAGAGTATTATTGTTTTCTTACTTCTGTTTGTGTGGGCATTGGAAGAAGCAATGATTGATACTGCAGCTATTCTGTTGGGCAAAAGACTTTTGTTGTATCCGGGGAAGGCCGGAGGGAGTCTTATGTTTCACGAGATTCTCCTATTTTCTAAATCGTTTATTATGGAACGGGCGAGGCAGAAAAAAGAGGGAAAGGGAATAGCATTCGGGTACAACGAATATCTTTTGTTTTTTCTGGTTTTGACACCGAAGGAAGATAAAAAGTATCGTGCGGCGGATTTGATTCAGGAAAATTTACGGAAGACATATCATCAGTCGTTTCGCATGAATCGTTGCGTGTGGAAGATATCATATCAGTTAGATGAAAAAGAGTATGAGTATGCCTATGAGTAAGAAAGGAGGTGCATTTTGATATCTGTTCTTATATTTTTTGGGTACTCTATTGAAACCTCCTTAAAAACAGCAGTTCTATTTTCTTCCCCCTCTCTTGCTGCTGTTTTTACCTATCTATTGTTTCAGCATAAGAAAATAATAAAAGAAACTTGCGAAAAGATCCGTAAAAATCCACGATGTCCAAAAAGTAAGAGCAGATATCAGAATGCATCTTTAACAGTAGAAGCCTCGGTTGCGTTCCCGGTTTTTTTCTTTGCTGTACTATATTTGGTTCAGATGTTTTCCGTTTTGCGCGCGGAAGTAGTTATTGCGGAAGCGGGAATTACATCTGCTAGAGAGACGGCTGCATATTCCTACGTCGCGGAGCGCTTGGCTGACGGAGAGAATGCGGTGGCAAAGACACTGTTGGAGGTGTTTGATCAAAAGATAGTTCGGGATGCGGCTATGACAGGTGTATTTTATGCACGCTGCGATAAAGAGGTGCTGCAACAGGCAAGAGTAGCCCAGGGCTATAGCGGAATCTGGGTGAACACTGAAGAATCCGGCGATAAAACAAATGCGGAAATATACTATAGGGTGAGACCGGCGAATGTGCTAAAGGAGGAAAAGGGAAGATTTTATGTTCTGCGGCTGGTATACCGAAATTGGACCGGAGAGGGAAAAGTGAGCCGGGATAACGGGGAGGATACAGAGGATAAAGAAAAGGTTTATATGACGGAGCACGGAAGAGTGTATCATGTAAACAGATATTGCAGTTATATAAAAATTGATGTCAGTGCGGTGTCGACCGGACAAATCAGAGAACAAAGAAACGCTTCCGGAGCAAAGTATTATCCCTGTGAATTTTGTTCACCGGTATTAATAAAAGGAGGACAGGTCTACATTACGGAATACGGGACGAGATATCATGCGCTATCTACATGTTCGGCAATTAAGCGCAATGTAAAGGAGTGTTCTTTGGAGGAAGTGAAACAATCATATCCGGCATGCAGCCGTTGTGGAAAGAAAGAAGAAGGAGGAGATTCGTGATGGAAGGCTGGGAAAGCATGGTGCGGGAGCTTTGCAGTATGCCTACACTTTTATGGCTGGCATTGCAGGATAAAAAGTATTTGGGAGTTACACGTCCGAGTTTGCTGGCTGCCTCCGGATTTTTGTTGTTTGCCGGTTGTTTCTGTAAGGCTGACTGGCAGTCGAGACTGGGAGGGGCGGCGGTAGGAGTTATTCTTCTGTTATTTAGTTTTTTCTCGAAAGAAGCGATTGGTGTTGCGGACGGAATTATTATTTTTGTATGTGGTGTGGCGTTCGGCCTATTTGAAACGGTAACACTTTGCTTTTTTTCGGCAGTATATGCCGGATGCTTTTCGGGTGTGCTTCTGGTTATAAAAAAGGTCGGGAGGAAAAGCAGGATACCATTCTTTCCCTTCCTTTTGTTAGGATATATTACTATGCGGTTTTTGGTGAATTCGGTCTAAAGAGGAGAGGATTTCTATGAAACAGAGATTGAGAGCATCAATGACAGTGGAGGCATCACTGTTATTTCCGTACTTGATTTTAATTACTTTTTTATTGGTTAAGCTCACAGTGTACCAGTATGCAGCGGTCCGGGAACAGGCGGCCGGGTTATATGACGCGGTATTTTCGGAGCATAAAATAAAGGCATCGCAACTTTTACGAATCTCGGATACGGCTTTTGATTTCTTTGGAAAGTAAAGAGACAGGGGAAAGGGGTGGTAAGAATGTCAGGAGAAGAATTTAAGAAGGAATCCGATGGAAAGACCTATTTATTACTGAAAAAGACGACAGAAACTTATGAGGAGCAGATGATTCAAAAAGCACGACCGGAGGGAGTGCTTCCGATGGTGCGTTCGGAAAAAAGAGACGCCTACAAATACGAGATAACCGGGAAAAAGAATCTTGCAATGACCTTTGAACGTGTGCCGATGAATGCGGAGCAGGTAGAAAAAATATTGCAGGGGATTCTGGATATTTTGGGGAGGGGAAGAGAATATTTGCTCTCGGAAGATAATTTTATTCTATGTCCGGAGCATATTTATCTTCGGATTCCCGAATATGAAGTAACCCTTTGTTATTATCCGGAATACGGGGTGCCCTTTGATGAGCAGATGGGAAAGCTGTTTGAAATGCTTTTAAACCGTGTGGATTATAGGGAGGAAAAGGCAATTGCAATGGTGTATGCATTGTATATGCTGTTACAGGAGCCGGATATGACGTTGGAGCGTATTCGGGAGAAACTGTGCGAACAGGCAAATCGTCAGGAAAAGAAGGTGGAACATCAGGAGGATAAAACGGAAAAGCAGGAAGAAAACCGAATGGTGTGGGAAGAGCGGAGAGAGGCAAAGTATTCGGACAAGGAAGAAAAACGACCCCGGGAAAAAAGCGGACAGAAAAAAGCAGGCCTAAGAGAATGGTTACGGAAAGAAATCGGCGGAAAGAAATCAATCTACAATGAAAAGCAGGAAGTGCCATATGCAGCACCTCTTGCTCCGTGCATCAGGGAAACAGCACCGGAATGGGGGACACAATATACAAAGGTACTGTCCGTAAAGAAAACGGAAGCCTGTCCTTCACTTATTTCACAGCGAAGCGGAGAAACGGTATTTTTAACAAAGTTTCCGTTTTATGTCGGTAGTCTTTCCGATTATACGGACTATGTAATCAAACAAGACACGGTTAGCCGCTTTCATGCAAAATTTGTTAAGCAGGGAGAGAAGGTGTTTGTGGTTGATTTAAATAGCACAAACGGTACAAAGGTAAACGGTCGTGCCTTGAATGTGCAGGAACAGATACCCTTATCAAACGGTGACCGGGTAAAGTTTGCGGAGGAAGAATATTTGTTTTTTGAAAAGGAGGGGTAAACAAAGACAGAGGTTTTTGTCAGAGAAATATTCGAATATTGGACTTGAAGGAATCAGAAAAAAAGGTTATACTTAGGATACGCAGATGTGTTTCGTGAGGGCAGTATTGTGAAATGGAGAGAGCGTAGATGGAAACAGGGAAAAGAGCAGAGTTTCCTTTGGTTACAGCTATTATAGCAGCTGTAAATGTAACAGTCTTTTTGATTTCTGATTTGATTCTTTATCAAAAGCAGGATATGATTGCGTTTTATATGGCGTTAAATCCGTTTCTGGTTTTGGAAAAAAATGAATATTGGAGAATAGTTACTTCCATGTTCTATCACTTTGGTATTGAACATCTGATGAGTAATATGTTCATGCTCCTTGTGCTCGGAACATTACTGGAGCCTTTCTTTGGACGTGTCAGATATGCCGTTTTATATTTTGCATCAGGAATCATTGCATCCGGAGTATCTATCTTGTATAATACTCTTGTACTTCGTGAAAGCGGCAGCCTGGTATTTTGTGCCGGGGCATCCGGAGCGATATACGGGTTAATCGGAGCGTTCGTGGCGATTTTTATTTTTCGCGGGAAACAGTTGTCTGTGCAGGAGAAAAGCCGCATGGTTTTTGCAGTATTTTTTCTGTTATTTGGAGGGCTTTTTGAAAAGGGTGTCGGGCATGATGCGCATTTTGGAGGCTTTTTTGCAGGTATTCTGCTCGGAAGCGTGTATTGCTTTTTATTGAAACGAAAAGTATTTTCTGATAAACAGAAATGAAAAGATTATGGGATTTCCGGGATACGAGAGGATAGATGACGGAGGTGGCAGATGAAAATAGCTGTTTATTATGGCGGACGTGGCGTGATTGAAGATGCCACAATTTACGTGGTCAATAAATTAATTGAAGTTCTGAATGAATTGAATGTACAGGTGCGCCGGTATAATTTGTATGAGCAGAAGAACGAAATAGCGGCACTTTCCGGTACCCTGAAGGAAGTAGACGGGGTAATTCTTGCTGTACCTTTGGAGTGGTATGGTATTGGCGGTTATATGCAGCAGTTTCTGGATGCATGCTGGCTATATGCAGATAAAAAGAAGCTGCAGAATATGTATATGATGCCGGTAGTGGTTGCAGTGACATGCGGTGAACGCCAGTCAGAAAGTATTTTACGGAACTCCTGGGAATTGCTTGGAGGCAAGGTTGTAGACGGGATTTGCACCTTTGTTGAGAACCAGGTAGAATTTGAAACAAATACGGAATATGCAAAAATAATTGAAGATAAGGCCGAGCGGTTTTACCGCGCGGTTTCACGAAAGGAACAGCAGCTTCCGAGTGGAAACAGTCTGATAAAGAAAAATATGTCATCCTCCCTGATTCCGCTTACACCACAGGAGAGCGAGGATTTGTCAAAGTATGTATCGGATGATAAGTATGTAAAGCGTCAGAAAGAAGATATTGAGGAGCTTTCTCAGATGTTTAAGGGGATGTTTGAAAAGAGTAGCGCAGGAATGGACCCGAAGATGGAGTTTATTGCCAACCTGCGCACCAATTTCCATGCGCCTGAGGACAGGCTGTCGGTTTCTTACGTGTTACAGTTTTCAGATAATGACCGGACATTGTTTATTGATATTAAGGAGGGAAGACTGTTTTGCAGCTATCCGGAGGAGGTACCGGCGGCAGATGTGAGCGCAAAGCTGACCCGTGCAGTTATGGAGAGGATTGTTGATGGTCGCGTGACATTTCAAGGGGCATTTATGTCCGGCGACATCACCGCGAAAGGAGATTTTAAACTGCTTCGACAGTTTGATATGATGTTCCGGTTCCAAACGCTGGTATAAAGTGGTTTGCCATTTTATATATCGGGGTATAAAGGAAAAGAAGCATTAAATAATTAGAAAATGTGGAGGTTTTTAAGATGGACAATTGTGTTTTTTGTAAAATTTTAAAGAATGAGATTCCGTCCGCAACAGTATATGAGGATAACAAATTTCGTGCGATTATGGATATCGGTCCGGTGGCAAAGGGACATGTAATTCTGCTAGCAAAGGAGCATACGGCTAATTTGCTGGAGGCAGAGGATGAATTACTTTCCGCAGCGCTCCCGGCGGTAAAGAAGGTGGCGAATGCTGTAAAGAAGACGGTAGGGTGCGATGGAATTAATGTGCTTCAGAACAACGGCGAGGCAGCAGGACAAACGGTATTCCATCTGCATATTCATGTGATTCCGAGAACGAACGAGGACGGTGTCAAGCTTCCGCCTCAGAAGGCGAGTTATGCGGAAGGAGAAGCTGCAGAGCTTGCCAGACGGATTGCGGAGAATCTGTAGAACGAACGTATGGCAGGAAATAGCTGCTTATGAAAAGCATTTTCCGTAGGAATGTAAATTTCTACTTGACGAAATGTCGGAATAGGTGTATTCTGAAACTGTTACAAAGACAATTTTATAGGTAAAAACTCTTATTAAGAGTGATGGAGAGTAAAGGCTCTGCGAAGTCACGGCAACCCCCGAATGGGAAGGTGCCAAGTTGAGCGGTACGATGTACCGAACAATAAGGGATTTGGTTTCTGGTATCAAGTCCGTAGTCCGCAAGGCCTACGGACTTTCTGCGTGCAGGCTAAGTGAGCATAGAAGAGCTTTTGGAAGCTTGCTTCCAAAAAGCTCTGATTATGCGAACGCGCCCACGAGGTGTTGGGGCGACAAACGAAAGGAGAAAAAATGAGCGATAAGTTTTTATTTACGTCAGAATCAGTAACGGAAGGACATCCGGATAAAGTCTGTGATCAGATTTCTGATGCGATTTTGGATGCAATGATTGAGCAGGATCCGATGAGCCGTGTGGCTTGTGAGACTGCTTGTACAACAGGTCTTGTATTGGTAATGGGTGAGGTAACGACAAAGGCGACAGTAGACATTCAGAAGATTGTGCGGGATACTGTGCGTGAAATCGGCTACGACAGAGCAAAGTATGGATTTGATGCTGATACTTGTGCGGTGCTTGTGACACTGGACAAGCAGTCGGCTGATATTGCAATGGGGGTTGATAAGGCACTGGAAGCAAAGGAAAATAAAATGTCTGATGCCGATATTGAGGCGATTGGTGCCGGTGACCAGGGTATGATGTTTGGTTATGCGAGTGATGAAACCGAGGAGCTGATGCCGTATCCGATTTCTTTGGCTCATAAGCTGACAAAAAAGCTTGCCGAGGTACGCAAGAACGGAACTCTTCCGTATCTTCGACCGGATGGGAAGTCTCAGGTAACGGTAGAGTACAATGAGGCCGGAGAGCCGATTCATCTGGAAGCAGTGGTGCTTTCCACCCAGCATGCACCGACGGTAACGCAGGAGCAGATTCACGAGGATATTAAGAAGTACGTGTTCAATCCGGTTCTTCCGAAGAAGCTTGTAGATGAGAATACGAAGTTCTTTATTAATCCGACGGGCCGCTTTGTAATCGGCGGACCGAACGGTGACAGCGGATTGACCGGTCGTAAGATTATTGTTGATACGTACGGTGGATATGCACGTCATGGCGGCGGTGCGTTTTCCGGTAAGGACTGTACGAAGGTGGACCGTTCTGCCTGCTATGCGGCACGTTATGTGGCAAAAAATATAGTTGCCGCAGGTCTGGCAAAGAAGTGTGAGGTTCAGCTCTCTTATGCCATTGGTGTAGCGCAGCCGACTTCTGTCATGGTAGATACTTTTGGAACAAGTAAGCGTTCCAATGAAGAGCTGGTTGAGATTATCCGTAAGCACTTTGATCTTCGTCCGGCAGGAATTATTAAGATGTTAAATCTCAGACGTCCGATATATAAGCAGACTGCTGCATACGGTCACTTTGGTCGCACCGATCTGAATCTTCCGTGGGAGGCAACGGATAAGGTCGAGGATTTAAAGCAGTATATAAAGTAATTTCAAGTAAAGCAGAAGTAGCATAATATATTTAAATACAGCAATATATTTATATAGAAGAAGGACGGAATGGAAATTCCGGCCTTCTTTTTTTACATCTTCTGTAAAAAAAGAATTTAGAAGAATGCTGATTAATTCAAGGCATAGTGAGTATCAGTCAAAACAAAGCGGTTTGTTCTGGCATATTTTTCGTTGAAATGATTTCGAAAGTATGATATACTGGGGGAAAGCAATATTTTTATAAATGAAAGATGGAAAGGAGTATCGTTATGCAGTATCGTAAATTTGGTAATACAGGAGTTGAGATTTCTGCCCTTGGATTTGGGTGCATGCGTTTGCCAGAGGTAGAACTTCCGGACGGGAAGTTTGAAGTTGACCAGGAAAAGACAAATGAAATGTTGCGTCATGCGTATGATTTGGGAGTAAATTATTTTGATACAGCATTTTATTACTGTCATGAGAACAGTGAAATTGCGGTGGGTAAGGCGTTAAAACCGATTCGTGATAAGGTGTATATTTCTACGAAATGTCCTCTGGATCGCGTAAAGAGACCGGAGGATTTTGGGGCGATGCTGGAAAAAAGCCTTGCAAAGCTTGATACGGATTATGTCGATTTTTATCATTTCTGGGGCATTAACCGTAAGGTGTTTGATGAAGTAATTGTTCCGCTCGGTCTTTTAAACGAGGCAAAGAAATTAAAAGAGCAGGGAAAGATCCGTCATATTTCCTTTTCCTTCCACGATTCTCCGGATGCTTTGAAGTATATTATTGACCATGCGCCGGAGATGGAGAGTGTATTGCTGCAATACAATTTGTTGGACCGCTCGAATGAGGAGATGATAGGATATGCAGCGGAAAAGGGACTTGGTGTTGTGGTTATGGGTCCGGTCGGCGGCGGACGCCTGGCTGCTCCGACAGAGCTTGCACAGCGTCTCGGCAGCGGAAATATGAATACGTATGAGCTTGCATTCCGCTTTGTGCTTGGAAATCCGGGGGTATGCTGTGCTCTATCCGGTATGCAGACATATGATATGGTTGATAAAAATGTTGCAGTAGCTTCTTTGGAAGAGCCGATGACGGAGGAGAAGTGGCGTGAAGTTGGCGAGGCGCTGGAAAACCTGAAAAAGTTTTCCGAGCTGTATTGTACCGGCTGCGGCTATTGCCAGCCATGTCCGAAGGGTATCCAGATTCCGAAGATTTTCCAGGCATATACTTATCATAATGTATACGGCTTACATGAACTTGCAAAGAAGACGTTTCTGGATTATGTAAATAATGAGAAGAATCCGGGCGCAACGAAGAAGGATTGTGCGGATTGCGGATTCTGTGAACGTAAGTGCCCGCAGCATTTAAAGGTACGTGAATTGCTGGAAAAGGTTGAAGCAACCTTGACGGCATTGTAAGGAAGCTTCATTTGTCTTTGGTTTTTATGATTTTTATAAATCGCGGGAGGAAAAAACAGTATGGTACTAAAAACAAAAAACGAAAGAATTGCTGCAACGGGTATGTTGATTGCACTCGGTATTTTGCTTCCCTTTGCAACTTCTCATGGAATCGGCATTCCGGGAACGGTACTTTTGCCGATGCATATTCCGGTGTTGCTGTGCGGTCTGCTGTGCGGTCCGCTTTTCGGAGCTGTCTGCGGCTTTCTTTTGCCGATTTTAAATAGCTTTTTAACCGGAATGCCGGTAATGTATCCGATGATGCCGATTATGGCAGGAGAGTTGTGTACCTATGGACTTGTCAGCGGATTATTGTACGGAAAAACAAAGTTAAGGAAAGTGAAATGGGGCGTATATCCGTCGCTGCTCGGTGCAATGCTGTGCGGAAGAATCATATATGGCTTGATATTTCAGGTGTTGCTCTTCATCAGCGGAAAATTAAAAGCGCTTACGGTAGGTGCTGCGATTGTGACAGGGCTTCCGGGAATTCTCATTCAGCTTTTATTGATTCCGCCGGTTGTGCTGGCTTTGCGGTACGGAAGGGAACATATGGCGAAAAGTGCGCTGCATTCGGCTGTTAATCTGATATCCGAGGGTACTGCCAGTTGTGTCGTAATAAAGGACAATACCATTGTCAAAACCCAGTTTGACCGGGGAATTGCTCCGGTAATACAGCTGTATGAAAGCGGAGTCCTGAAAGATGCTTATGTGGTAGACAAAATTATCGGAAAGGCTTCGGCAATGGTAATGACGCTGGGCGGAGTGAAAGGATGTTACGGCGTGACGATGAGC
>JAQXOR010000167.1 GCA_029099805.1 Lachnospiraceae bacterium | reverse complement strand
TTGATTATGTTCACTCATATGGTAATCCTTTCCAACAGACAGATAACCATATGAGATTGTAACAAAAACTATGTGCAAGAGTAAATTCCAGATTCGCTTTTTTTAGGGTAAAAAAACTGGAATTTAAAAATTCACTTTACGTGTGTAAGGCGTATATTCCCTGCCTGCTGATTTATCTTTTGGTTTATGTAGTGACAAAATGTGTCTCTCTGTCAAACAGGAAGATGAAATATTTTATCCTGTTCAATGTGGTTGCGGTATTGACAATTATGGGAGTTTTTATCACCTATCATGTGGTATTGGGTGCATTACTGCCGTTTTTATATGCGATGCTGTATTCCTCAAAACGGGTAATGCGTTATGTATATGGGCTAACGGTGGCCAGCACCTTCATTATTGTGTATGGGGGATATTACTACGGATTATGTGATGCCAATATGACGCTTCTTACGACAAATACGTTATACAGTTATCTTTCGAACGGTACGTTTACTTTGACGGAGATAAACGGTAATCCGGCGATAACGCTGTTACTGTACTTTGTCATTCCGCGCTGTCTGATTTATGTTGCTTTTGTTGCTGTTTGCAGTAGTATTTATAAGATTGTCAGCGGTAGTCTTGAAAAACTCAAGCTGACCGCGGAACTGGAAAAAGCAAAGGATGAGGCGGAACGGGCAAATCGCGCAAAGTCACAGTTTTTGGCAAAAATGTCCCATGAGATAAGAACACCGATTAATTCTGTTATCGGCATGAATGAGATGATTCTTCGGGAGAGTGCGGAGGAGGAGACAAAAAAGTATGCAAGAGATGTGAAGGATTCTTCCATGATGCTTTTAAATATCGTGAATGATATTCTGGATTCTTCCAAGATAGAGTCCGGAATGATGGAACTGGTTCCGGTGAATTACGAGATGGGGGGCCTGTTGAACGATATCTATACTATGATAAGTCTGAAGGCAAGGGAGAGAGGCCTGGGGTTGGAGTTCGACATTGATCCGATGATTCCTTGTGAATATATCGGGGATGATAAGCGGATCCGGCAAATCCTTCTGAATCTTCTTACCAATGCCGTAAAGTATACGGAACGCGGTACGGTAACTCTGCGGATGTCCTGTACCACCTCAGGAGAGGAAGGAGTGCTGCAGTGCATGGTACAGGATACCGGCATCGGAATTAAGCCGGAGGATATCAAAGAGATTCAGCAGATGTATCGACGGGTAGACACGGAACGGAACAGAATGGTGGAAGGAACCGGTCTTGGAATTAATATTGTGCAGCAGTTTTTAGCATTAATGGGAAGTGAGCTTCACATTCAAAGTGAGTACGGGAAAGGGAGTACGTTCTCTTTTGAACTGAGACAACAGGTAGTGAATACAGAGCCTCTCGGAAATTTCAGAGAGAGAATACAAAAGCATGAGGAAGTGTATCGGTCTTCGTATATTGCGCCGGAAGCAAAGGTTCTGGTGGTAGACGATTACAAGATGAATTTAAAAGTGTTTCGAGGGTTATTAAAGCAGACAAAAATACAGGTATCTGAGGCAGGGAGCGGGGAGGAATGTCTGAGCCTGTTGGAGAAAAACTCGTATCATCTCATTTTTCTGGATCATATGATGCCCGGAATGGATGGAATTGAGACATTGCACGTGATGCGGGAGCGAAAACTGTGCGGGGATACTCCGGTTATTATGTTAACGGCAAATTCGTTAAAGGGAGACGAGGAAAAGTATATTAGGGAAGGATTTGATGATTTTCTTTCAAAACCTATTATGCCGGAGAAGCTGGATGAAATGATATTAAAGCATCTGCCGCCGGAGCTTGTGCTTATGTCGGAGGAAACCGCACAGAGCGTACAGAAGGTGCAGGAGGAGAGTCGGGAGAATCCGGAATCCGAAGCTTTGCATGACGGGTCACTGTCTTTCTTACGGGAGCATTTGCCGGAGATAGATTTTGATTCCGGTATGGTATATTGCAGCGGAGACGAGGCGTTCTATCTGGAACTCATTCATGATTTTACAATGCTGCCGATGAAAGAAAAGCTGTCGCACTGTTTGAAGACGGGCGATTATCAGAATTATTGTATCTATGTACATGGATTTAAAAATAATGCATATTCCATTGGGGCAAAGAACATCGGGGATTTGGCGTATGAGCTGGAGAAGCTTACAAGAGACTGTATTCCGGCAGAGCTTGCAGAAAAGCAGAGGGAGCTATTCGAACTTTATGAGACGATATGTCGGGAATATGTAAAGGCAACCGCTGATAAATCGGAGAATAACTAGTGAGGTGGTACGAAATGAAAAAGATCTGGAAGAAGATTACTATTGTTTTGATTGGAATAGCATTGAATTTGGCAGGCAGGTGGATTGCCCGGTTCTTATGTCTTCCGATGTGGCTGGATATGACGGGAACCTTTATTGCGTCTTATTTTACCGGAATATGGGGAGGAATTATTGCCGGTGGAGCCTCTAATCTTATTATCAGTATTTTCAATACTTCATCGTGGGTCTATATGATTACGAGTATTGTTGCCGCGATTATGATACATCACATAATTAAAAAGGGCTATATGAATAGTTTTATGCAAGCGCTTGTATCCAGCTTCTGGACAGGGATTCTTTGTACGATTGTCTCTACCCCGCTTAATCTGATAATTAATCATGGGTATTCCGGAAATGTATGGGGAGATACACTTGTAGATATGTTACGATGGAAGGATGTATCATGGATTGTTTCGGCACTGGCCGGTGAGGCAATCGTTGAGATTGTAGACAAGCAGATATGTGTAATAGCGGCCTATGGTATCATTCGTTTTCTTGTGCGTTTCAGAAAGTATTTGCGGAGCAGGCGTGTTGCAGCGGCTTCTCTGTTACTGTTCTGGATACTGATTTCGTCTGTTTTGTCGCCGGTGACAGCGAAAGCAGAGATAGTACAGGATGATTTTGTTGATACGATTTATAATAATACAAACGGGATGTTTACTTCCGAGGCAAATACAATTTGTGAGACGGATGATGGATATCTCTGGATAGGAAGTTATGCAGGGCTTACGAGGTATGACGGTATCGAGTTTGAATTTATACGCGAGGGTGGTCTGGTCAATGTAGTCGGAATGATGACAGATTCGAAGGGACGACTCTGGATTGGAACAAATGATGCCGGTATTGCGAGATATGAAAAGGGACAATATACGTATTTTACAATGAAAGACGGATTGCCGTCCAATTCCGTTCGATGCTTTGCACAGGGACAGGATGGTACGGTCTATGTTGGAACCAGTGACAGGATATGCAGATTTAATTCGGATGACTCTGTCGAAGTGCTGAATTTGGGGATTACCTTTGTAAAGTCCATGGTGTTTTATAACGATATGCTGGTTGTCATGGATAATAAAGGATGCATCTATGCGATAGAGGATGGAAAAAAAGTATCGGTTGAAGAAAAAGAGGAAGACTATTTTTTCTATTGTATTGCGTTAACCTCACAGGGGCTTATTGCCGGAACGGAGACCGGAGAACTTTTTGTTTTGGAATGTTTTGAAGACGGGTTAAAGATTAAGAAGCGTATTTCAATCCTTGCGAATGAGATTGATGCTGTGTTTGAGGACAGCAAGAATCGTATCTGGGTGGCAACCGGGACCGGATTCGGATATCTGGATACGAAGTTATTATTTCATAAAATGAGTTATAACGGGTTTTCCTCCTCTATCGAGGGATTTCACGAGGATTATCAGGGAAATATCTGGATTGCATCATCAAGGTATGGTGTGATGAAGCTTTCCAGAAGTTCCTTTATCAACTTATTCGAAAAATACGGAATACAGGATACTACGGTAAATGCGGTTGAATATTATGCAGGAGTCTATTTTTTCGGAACGGATAACGGATTGATTGTTTTTGACGGAGAATCGATTAGTACCCGTTTTCATAAGCTGGTGGAAAAGACGGAAGGCTGCAGGGTGCGTGCATTATATTCGGATTCCGAGGAGCGGCTCTGGGTTTGTACCTACAGTGGACTCTTCTGCCTGAATAAATCCGGTGTAATCAGCAGTTATGTGACAGCGGATGGGGCAACAAGTGACCGTTTCCGGTGTATTACCGAGCTCGGTGACGGTACTATGGCAGCCGGAACCGCAGATGGAATAAATTATATTTCAGACGGCAGGATAACAAGGACATTGACATCCGGGGACGGGCTTGCAAATACACAGATACTATCTATAGTAGAAGGACATGACGGAACGGTATGGGCAGGCAGTGACGGCAGCGGAATCTATGTTATTTCTGAGGAAGGACTGATAAAGCGGTATCAGGTGGAGGATGGTCTGTCTTCCAATATCATATTAAGAATTGTTCCGCATGAGGACGGATATCTCATTGTAACGAGTAATGCCTTATGTCATATTGATTTGGACGGAACAATACGAAGGTTAAATAGTTTCCCTTATTTTAACAATTATGATGTGATTATTGACAGGGAAACCGCCTATATTACTTGTAGCTCAGGATTATACGAAATCGGGCGGAAGGAGCTCTGTAACGATACTTCGGCACAAGCCAAACTGTACGGTGCGGGAGACGGGCTGCTTTCCGGGCTTACCGCAAATTCGTGGAATTATGTAGGTGCCGACGGAACCCTTTTCCTATGTGGAAATGAAGGAGTAATATCCTTTGACGGAAATAAACTGAAGGAAAGTACTGACATGAAGTTCGGACTTGTTTCGATGGAGTGTGACGGGACGAAAATCGGTTTAGATGAGAATCTTCTGATGATTCCTGCAAATACAAAGAATGTTTCAATCTATGCATCCGTAAGGAATTATGCATTTTGTGACGCAAAAGTCAGATTTTTTGTTTCTGAGCTAGAGGATAACCCGAAAGTATACTCGTGGGATGCGGTTGAGCCGATTCATATATTTAAGCCGAATTTATCAGACTATCATGTGTATCTGCAGATTATGGACAGCTCCGGTGAAACAGTCCTGCAGGAAAAGATGTTTACAGTAAACAAGGAAATGCAGGAGTGGGAGAAGCCGTTATATCGATGGTATCTTGTTATTGTATGCATGGAGATTTTTCTCTTTACAATTCTCAGTGTTGTCAGTATGATTCTGTATGTCCTCCGGAAAAATGAGCTTGAGAAAATGCAGATTGCACTGGAAAACAAGGTAAATGACCAGACAAGTGAATTAATGGCGCAGCAGCAAAGGGTAAAGGACTTGTTTTTGCAGACTGTTACGGCACTCAGTGAAGCAGTGGATGCCAAGGACAGATATACCAGCGGTCATTCCAAGCGTGTGGCGGAGTATTCCAGAAAGATTGCCGCAAGGATGGGAAAGAGCAAAGAGGAACAGGAAGAAATCTATCGTGCGGGATTATTACATGATGTAGGAAAAATCCGTATTCCGGAAGGAATCATAAATAAAGCAGGAAAACTCACGGAGGAAGAATACAATATTATTAAAATACATCCGGTGACGGGCTTTCATATTTTGCGAGGAATCTCCAGCAGTAGTATGATTGCAATTGCTGCCAAGCATCACCATGAGCGCTATGACGGGAAGGGATATCCGAACGGTCTTGCCGGTGATAAAATCCCTGAAGTGGCAAGGATTCTCGGAGTGGCGGATTCATATGATGCGATGACCAGTTACAGAAGTTATCGAAATGCACTGCCTCAGGAGGTCGTAAAGTCAGAACTAAGGAATGGGAAAGGAACGCAGTTTGACCCGTACATAGCGGATATTATGCTTCAGATGATGGAGGAAGACAAAGAATATCTCATGAGACAAAATGATTCCATGCAGAGAAGTATCCTTGTTGTAGATGATGAACCGATGAATCATAAGCTGATTTCCCATATTATGAAGGATGAGCCTATGTATGAGATTGTTTCTGCCGATAGCGGCATGGAGGCTCTGGAACTCTTGGAAGAGAAGAAATTCGACTTCATTCTGCTGGATGTGAGGATGCCGGGAATGGACGGTCTGGAAACACTCCGACGTATCAGAGAAAAGTATCGTACACCGGTAGCACTTATGACTGCTGATAAAAGCTTTGATGTGTCCATGGAATTTATTGAGCTGGGATGTGATGATTATATCACAAAGCCTTTTCTTCCGGCATTAATGAAAGAAGTGGTACATAATATGACAGAGCGGACGAATATTGAAGACTAAACATGGATAGTAAAAATGGCTGTTGCGGATGAATTGCGACAGCCATTTTTTTGTGGTACGATAACATTATCTTGCCAATATTTGTGTGATTTCACCGATATACATGGTGTGGAAATCGCTATCCTTATAAAAGGTATCGGTAAGCTTCGGATCAGTGAACTGGTCCGGTGTCATGAGGGTCGCGGATAATTTACGGCAGATAAATACAAGATTGCCTTCGTCGATAAAAGGAGTTTCACCACTATAGTTAACGGTGAAACGCGCCCCTGCAATTTTGTTTTCATCTCTTCCGGAAACAGATCCGAGATATTTCAGTGCCGGATGCTGCCCTTCAAAAAATGTAAGGGAGAACGAGTCATTTGCATCAAGGAATTCCTTTGTATAGCGACTGTTACGTACAAAGATATATGCTACCTCTTTGCCCCACATGATTCCGAGACCTCCCCAGGAGGCAGTCATGGTATTCGCTTTCTCCTTTGTTCCTGCGGTAATTAACATCCAGTCTTTCCCTATTTTTTGAAACGGATTTAGTTCCAGAAGCTCTGCCGGATATGGTTGAAATGTGTGCATGTTACGTCCTTCTTTCTATCAGATTTAATTTAGTGTACCACATTTTTTCGAAAATGTGAATGAAAAAATGAACCGGGATTTATCGTTACGAAAATCCCGGTTCAGTAAATGAGTCGTATAAATAACGAGTGGTTATTCAGTTCCCTTTGTCGGGCGGCTTTTTAGCCGAAGGAAGGCAAAGAAGCCGATAATCAGTAAGGTACCAAGTATCAGACATACAGCAGCATTCTGAATAAATCCGGCTGCCAGGAAGCAGAGAAAGCTGATGACCGCTACAGTAATGGCATATGGAAGCTGGGTGGACACATGATTTACATGGACACACCGGGCTCCTGCAGAGGACATAATGGTCGTATCACTAATCGGCGAGCAGTGGTCACCACAGACAGCGCCTGCAAGACAAGCAGACATACCGATGTAAAAGATTGGATTGGATGGGTCAAACATGTTGCAGACAATCGGAATCAGGATACCGAAGGTGCCCCAGGAGGTGCCGGTAGCAAATGCAAGCAGACAGGCCACAATGAAAATAACTGCAGGCAGCAGACTAGTCAGTCCCGGAGCTACGCCCTTCATGATTCCTTCTACATAGCTTGCGGAGCCAAGTAAATCATTGGAGATATTCTTTAGCGCAGTTGCCATGGTGAGGATTGTAATTGCAGGAACCATAGCCATAAAGCCCTGCGGGATACATTCCATTGCTTCCTTAAAGGTAATCAGTTTACGGCACATTAAGTAGAGAATAATAACAATTAAAGCGACAACAGAACCCCATGGAAGTCCTACCGTGGCATCCGTATTGGAGAATGCATCCGCAAACCGTCCTGCATAAGCGGGATCATCCCCGAAAAATCCTCCGTTATAAATGAGGGCAAAAACGGAAATAGCGATTAGACCGAGAACCGGAAGCAATAAATCCGGAACACGTCCTTTCGGGTTGGAAGCAACCTCCATACCGTCAACACGTTCGTCCGTGGAAAATAAATCATTCTTTTCCAAGGCATTTCTCTCATGCCTTGCCATCGGACCGAAATCTCGTTTGCTTATAATAAGTACGATAACAAACACAAAGGTTAGAAGAGAATAGAAATTATACGGAATGGCCTTTATGAATAAGCGGATTCCATCCAGTCCGGTACCTTCCGTATATCTGGCAACAGCAGCAGCCCAGGAGCTGATTGGTGCAATCATGCAAATCGGAGCGGCTGTAGCATCGATTAAGTAGCTGAGTTTCGCACGGGATATTTTATAGTTATCTGCAACCGGTAACATAGCGGAACCAACGGTAAGGCAATTAAAGTAGTCATCGATAAAAATCAGAATGCCTAAGGCAAAGGTGGCAAGCTGTGCTCCGACACGGGTCTTAATATGGGTCTGTGCCCAGCGTCCGAAGGCGGCACTTCCACCGGCTTTGTTGATAAGTGCCACGAGAATGCCCAAGGTGACAAGGAAGAGAAAAATACCTGCCGTACCGGAAACGGCGGAAATCAGACCATCACTGACTATATGGTCAATTGCAACGGTAGCAGAACCGTCACAGGCAAAAATACCGCCGACTACAATGCCGAGGAAAAGAGAAGAATAAACTTCTTTTGTAATCAGTGCCAATGCAATTGCTATGATTGGCGGAACCAGTGCCCAAAAGGTGGCGGTAGTAGTTGTTCCGGATGCGGTTACAATAATTGCCATAAGGAGAGAGGCAATCATTACAAGCAAGGCAATCACGGATGTGATTCTTTTTTTCATGCGGGAAAGCTCCTTTCTTTTGTAAGAGATAGTTTTGTGAAATTCTTACAAAAATATTATAAAGAATAAATAAAATTTTGTCAATAAAAGTAGCTTTTTAAAGAAAAAGTTAAATCTAATTTGAGTTTTGCAGATAGCTGGTAATTTTTTCTCGTACTTGTAGTGTTTGCTATTTTATGATAAACTAAAAGGGCAGGAGCGCAAAGAAAGAAGACGTGCTCTTGTGTTGTTAAATGATAGTTGTATGATAGGATACAGAAAGGACAAAAATGGGAAAGTACGGGAAGATAGGAAAAAGGATAAGAAATAGTGTCGGAGTATTTGCGATAGCTTTGACCGCAGTCTTCGGCATACCGGGTGAAAATGTTTTAAGAAACGGGGCGTTACAGGACACATGGATTACGGCATATGCCGCTGAGGACATGCTTGGCTATAAGAATCCGGAGAAGATAGTGATTGCTATGCCAAATAGTAGTAAGTATTCTACTACGGCATCAAAAATCAGTATTTTGGGCGCCTGTGATTACCGGTATCCTCTTACGATGAACGGAGAAGAGTTAACGACAACGGAGCATGGCTTTTTTACTGCGTATGTAACGTTATCGATGGGGGAGAACGAGTTTTTCTTTCAGAATGGTGAGAATGAGTACCGGCTCATTGTTACCCGGAAGAAATCTTCCGGCAGTTCCTCCGGAGGGGGAAGCACATCCTCGAAATACAAAGAAGTAACGAATAAGATGGGAGAGCTGACCCTGCCTTATACAATGCCGCTTTCTGCGCCCGGTACAGTAAACATCGATTATTTACCGTTGACACAGAACACGACGTTTAGCATTGTAGGAGAATGGGGGAGTTATTATAAGCTGCCGGACGGTACCTATGTACCGAAGTCGGCAGTAAAGGTATACCCTTATAAGCTGCCGGCGAACAGAGTGTACAGTGAGGCGATGGAATATAACGAGTCAACGCATACACTGGAGACTACGTTTTCCATGAAGATAGATGCATTATACGATGTGCAGGCGGATGGAAATACCGTCAAGTTTGTTTTATATGATACGGTTGCGGACGGGGATGTTTTTGTGCCGGATAATCCACTGGTAGAATCTGTTTCTGCAAAGACTGACGGAAAGGGAAGAGCAATTTATACCTATCGGCTTAAGAATGGAAATCAGCTGTGTGGCTTTGACGTGTTTACGGAAAACGGTACGATGACGTTTACTATGAAATATGTACCGATTCTGGAAACAAAAGGTTCTCTGAAAGGAGCAGTGATTCTGCTGGATGCCGGGCACGGCGGAACAGATAGCGGAACCGTAGGAGCTATGGGAGGTGCCGGCCCGACGGAGAAGAATGTTAATTTGGATTTGACGCTGCGGACAAAGGCAGCGCTGGAGAAGCTGGGAGCTACCGTCATCATGGTACGGGGTGACGATACGTTTTATACATTAAACGAACGAGTGGAATTGATTCGGAAGACAAAGCCGGATTTATCAATCTCCATTCATGGAAATGCAATGGGAATCACATCCGATTATTCCAAATCTTCCGGCTTTCTGACCTACTATTCGTACAATGGTCTGCAGGATGCCGCGGGAGTCATCAATGCGTCTGTATGTAAAACAATGGGATATTCGGAGCGTGCAATCCGAAAGGCGAATCTGTCACTTACACGACTGACAGCCTGCCCGGCGGTGTTATTAGAGACGGCATTTCTGACCCACCCGGAGGATTATGAAGCTCTTTTAAAAGCTTCGAATCGAGAAAAGCTTGCCGGTGCAATCGCAGATGCGGCAAAGGAGTATCTGGAAAGTGTTGCGGTTTATACGCAAAAGGAGCAGAAGTATACCGTAAAGAAGGGGGATACCCTGTCTTCCATTGCGAAGAAGTATGGAGTGACGGTAGATGCGATTGTGAAGGCAAACAAGATTAAGAATAAAAATCTGATTCGGACCGGAAGTGTTCTTGTAATCCCGGTAAAATAAGTGAGGATTTTGTCAATTAAACAATACATATTTTGAAAGCAACCAAAACTTTGTGAAAAGAAACGGTTGCTTTCTTTGCGCAAAAAAAGTATAATGTACGCGGGATAGCTTCGAAAAGTTTCGAAGTACAAAGATGGGGAGAGAAATGTTTTCTGGAAGGAAGGAAAAAAATGTTAGAGCTGGTATTTCATGGAATGGATCAGGGAATTTGTGCATTTATGGGGGTAGTAGCTGCGTATGGACTGACTTGTATTTTACTTCACTGCTGTGGCGGACTTCTGCCGAGAGACGGTGGAAGAGATTATGCGGTAGACGGCAAGCTTTCGCAGGGCAAACCGAGAGGCGCGGGCTTTGTTTTTATCCTGATATTTGCTTTAACCGTGTTTCTGTTTCTGCCGCTTGACAGGGAGCGTTCGATTTATGTGATTCTTACAGTGGCTGCAATGCTGACCGGTTTTTTGGACGATTGTTCCAAGGCCCCGTGGGGAGAGTACAAAAAGGGGATTCTGGATCTGATTATTTCCGTAATGGTGGCGGTTACTTATATTAATTTTAACGGAACAACGCTTTCCATTGCTCTTTTGGATGTACAGATTACAATTCCGGCAGTTATCTTCGGTATTTTGGCAACGCTTCTTGTATGGGTATCAATTAATGTAACAAACTGTACGGATGGCGTGGATGGCTTATCGGCAACTTTGACCAGTATTACACTCTTAAGCTTCTATTTTTCTGCTGAGTCTACGGGACTTGCTGATGATTATCGTTATATGACGCTATTGATGGTAGCGTGCTTGTTAGGGTATCTCTGGTATAATGCAACTCCGAGCCGTATGATGATGGGGGATGCCGGCTCGAGGGCAATGGGCCTGTTTATTGCAGTCACCGCATTACAGACCGGTCATGTGCTGTTGTACATACCGTTTGCAATTTTAATGATTCTGGACGGAGGACTTGGTCTGGTAAAGGTTGCGTTGCTTCGTTTCCTCAAAATCCGTATTTTAAAAAATACGAGAACACCGCTTCACGACCATGTACGGAAAAATCTCGGATGGTCCAATACCCAGACGGTGTTTAAGTTCGCGATTATGCAGATTGCAATTGCTTTTGCGATTGTCTGGCTGATACGATAGATTTGCCGTGCGGTGTTTGATGTGCAGGTGACAGAAAGTACGGAGACGGCAAAAGGAGTAAACTACTTATGAAAAGACAGGAAAACAAGAAATGGTTTTGTAAAGGAATGCGTCATGGTGTTCCGATTGGACTCGGGTATTTTGCAGTAGCGTTTACACTTGGAATTACGGCAAAAAACATTGGGCTGACTCCATTTCAGTCTGCACTGATGTCATTTACCATGCATGCTTCCGCAGGAGAATTTGCGGCAATGACAGTCATTGCTGCCGGGTCGGGATATGTTGAAATGGCAATTACACAGCTGGTAATTAATTTGCGCTATCTGCTTATGTCCTGTGCCTTATCTCAGAAGGTTCCGGAGAAAATCCGGGCTCCGCACCGATTTTTTATCTCATATTTTATTACGGATGAGATTTTCGGCATTTCTTCTACAGTAGACGGAAAATTAAATCCGTGGTATACCTACGGTGCTGCCTGTGTGGCATCTCCGGGCTGGGTGCTTGGTACCTTTCTCGGAGCGGTTGTAGGCAATATTCTTCCAGACAATGTGGCGAGTGCCATGAATGTGGCGTTATACGGGATGTTCCTCGCAATCATTATTCCGCCGGCGAGAAAGCATAGAGTGATTGCGGTTATTGTTATCGCCTCTATGCTGACAAGCAGTGCATTTACACTACTTGCGGAGTATCTGCCGTTGTCGTCCGGTATGCGGATTCTGATATTAACGGTGGTGATTGCCGGTATTGCGGCATATGTGCATCCAATCGAAGAAAGCGGGGAAAACACAAATGAAGGATAATATCTATATTTATCTGTTGGTGGCAGCCGGAGTGACTTATCTCATCCGCGCTTTACCAATGACGTTGATTCGTAAGAATATAAAAAACAAATATATTCGTTCATTTTTATACTACGTACCGTATGTAACCCTGGCCGTTATGACATTTCCTGCCATTCTGACTGCGACGGCAAGTATGTGGTCCGCACTTGCGGGCTTTGTGGTAGCCGTATTGATTGCTTACTTTGACGGAAATCTGTTCAAGGTGGCAATGGGCGGGTGTGCCGCAGTGTTTCTTGTAGAACTTTTTTTGTAAACAGAAGCAAGGATATTAAAAAACGGGACTGTTGCAATCATTTGCAACAGTCCCGTTTTGTCTCTAAGTGTTTATTCTGTCAGAAGAAGCTAAAGTACTATTTTCCCACCTTAAATCCTGCATCCAGGTAAGCCTGAAGTACCTTATAGTAAGCCTCCTTCGGTTTGTCCGGTGTGGAGAACAGAAGCGGTGATTTGTCACCGACCCATGAGTTGGAATCAGACAGACCCCAGAAGGTCAGACCGGTAATTTTTCCGCCGGCTTTCTTTACCTCTAAGAGGGCACTCATCAGGTCATAGTAATATTGCTCCTGCAGGGCGGCATTATCCGTAGCAACATCCAGCTCTGTAATCTGTACTTCTAAGCCTGCATCTAAGAAAGCTTTTACTGCCTTCTTAACCATATCTACCGATGGATAACCGGTGCCTAAGTGAGCCTGCATTCCGATGCCGTCACAGATTTTTCGTCCGGAATTCATATACTTTACAATGGAAATCAGATTCTGGGTGTTTGGCGCCCCCGGATAATCTCCGTACGTATTGAAATCGTTGAAAATCAGGGAGACCTTCTCACGAATGCCGTAGCCACGCAGTACATCATCCGCAGTTTCAAAAGCAAGCTTGACAAAGGAAGGGGTAGTTCCAAGATTACCGTATACTGCCTTCCAGTTGGTATCATCTGCATGGAGATACTCGTTTACAACATCCCAGGCATAAACGACAGAACCGTATTTATTGTCATAGACGTGAGTCATTACGGTACGGATATAAAATTCCAAACGGGCATTCATAACCTCCGGAGTTACAAAGGTACCGGATGCGGAGTAGCCGGTACGGAAGAACCAGTTCGGTGTCTGGCTGTGCCATAGTAACGTATGGGCACGCAGGGAAAGCCCGTTTTTGGCGCAGATTTCAAGAACCTGGTCAACAGTAGTAAAATTAAGCTTCGGAACCGTACTCTCCTTATAATTGTCAGGAATGACATAACCGAGCTGCTTTGCCTGTTCTACCGAAAGAAAGGACGGAGACCAGGTACGTAAAATAGCGTCCGGCTTCATATCATTCTCCAGAGTGACGCTGTTGTATTGGGACTTCACCAGAGCAAGGGTAGACGGATCCTGCAGCTGTACCGGATTAATACAGGTACCGAGATAGCCGAATGTCCTGCCATAGGTATTCAGAAGCGTAGCACCATCTTTTGCCTCCGGAATGTTCGGAGTCGGAGTCGGAGCAGGAGTAGGCGTAGGAGTGATGGTGTAGCCGTCATCCATATAAAAGGTAATGCTGTAAACCGTCGCCTTGTAGAGTGAAAAGTTGTCTACGTTGTCCAGGGCCATTATGCCGATGCCGAATACGGAGGTATTAAGTTCCGGGAGAAGCTCATATTCTACGATGCCGTCGCCCATACAATGGTAACGTACAAAAACCTCTCTACAAAAGAACTCGGATAATACGGTTTCGTCGTATAATTTAACGGAAATCGGTGCAAATTCGCTTTTGGCTTTAACCGTAACTTTGTGGCAATACTTCATATTGATGTCTTCCGGAAGCGAAAATTTGATTTCCCTATGCTGACTTTCGTACTGTAAATCAATGGAACCGTCTGACTTTATATCGTAGGTTGTTCCGAAGGAGCCTAAATGAGTAAGGTCATTAAAATCATAAGTAAGTGTAGCTGTCTTAGACGGAGCCTTGGTAGGTACCGGAGTAGCGGTCGGCTTTGGAGTAGCAGTCGGAGCCGGAGTAGCGGTCGGGACCGGAGTAGCAGTCGGGACCGGAGTCTCGGTCGGAGCGGCAGTCTCGGTCGGAGCCGGAGTCTCGGTCGGAGCAGCAGCTTCAGTCGGAGCCGGAGCCTTGGTGGAAGCCGGAGCCTCGGTGGAAGCCGGAGCCTCGGTCGGAGCCGGAGTACTTGTTGCCACCGGTTCCGGAGTAGGTGAAGATTCTGACGGTTTTTGACCGCATGCAGTCAACAGAGCGGCAGAAATTGCACAGAGTGCAAGATACATACGTATTTTTTTCATACAATGTTCCTTTCTTTTTTTATCCTATAGATGTAGTTAGGAAAAATACTGTGTAAAGAGTTCAAAATAGTTCTCAAAGGTTTTTTTACAGCAGGCCGGATTCTTGATTTCTATCCCTTCCACCCGCAGACCTGTTAAGGCAAAAGCCATTGCCATACGATGGTCATCATAGGTTTCAATCCGGGCTCCATGGAGCGGTTGTGGTGTAATGAGTATGCCGGTGCCGTCTTCATCCTCTTTTGCATCCCCGCCGAGACGTTTAATCTCTGTAATGGTGGCAGCTATGCGGTCGCATTCCTGTGCGCGGATATGTCCCACACCGCGGATATGTGTCGGAGAATCTGCGAACAGAGCCAGAACCGCCATCGTCATGGTCTGGTCAGAGAAATCACTCATGGTGATATCAAGACCCGGATAGTGACCGTCTGACGGACCGGTGACACAAATACCCTCAGGAGTATCGGTAACGGTACAGCCGAGTTGTTCCAATACAGAGAGAAAACGAAGGTCTCCCTGCATGGAATTTTTATGGACTCCCGTGACAGTTACGGAAGTGCCGAGTAAGGCAGCTGCAGCGTAAAAATAGCAGGCACCGGAAATGTCAGGTTCTATGTCATAAATCTGACTGCGGTAGGTAAGACCGCCGGGAATCTGATAGGTGATTCCGGAACTCTGTGCGGAAACAGGAACCGGTGTAATACCAAACTCGTTCATCATTCGTTCCGTAATACGGACATAAGACATTGCGGTACGGGACCCGACTGCGGTAACGGTAAGTCCGTCCGGAAGCAGAACACCGGTCATCATCAGTGCACTTAAAAACTGACTGCTCTGGTCAATGGAGACAGAAAGTCTCGGAGAGCCGGTTAACTGTTTCTGAGCGCCATGAATCAAAAGAGGCAAATGCCCCTCGTTTTCCAACGGTGTAATGGAAATTCCGAGGGAGGATAACGCATCAATGAGCGGTGCCATCGGGCGTTTTTTCATCTGTTCCGAGGCATCCAGTGTATAAGTACCGTCACAGAATGCCAGAAGTGCTGTCAGAAAGCGGGCAGTTGTACCGGCACTCATAGCATTGACGGTAGCGGTTTTGTTTGGCAGAGACCCACTGCAGCCGGTTACCCTGATTTCTTTTGTGTCCTCATCGGCAGAGCAGGAGATTCCCAATTCCTGCAATGCGGCGAGCAACGCTCTGGAATCAGAGGAGAACAGGGCATTTTTAAGCGTACATTCACCGTCAGACAGTGCAGCAAGGAGCATTGCACGGTTGGTAATACTTTTGGAGCCCGGTACGGTTACGGTAAATGGAGCCTGTATTGCTACCGGTGTTACATGAAAGCATTCGGATGACATAACTTCCTCCTTAGATGAATTTTGGAGGATTGTCAGATTAGGACAATCCTTCCGCAAGATAAGTAAACCTTATTTCTGGATTTCATATCCGGCATCGGTATAGGCCTGTAGTACCTGATAGTACGCGGGTTTTGCAATGCCCGGCATGGAGAAGAGAAGCGGGTTCTGACTGCTGCGCCAGGAATGGTCATCTCCCAGTCCCCAGTAGGTAATGCCGGTAATGTTTCCGCCATTTTTTTTCAGTTCCAGAATGCCCTTCATCAGATTATAGTAGTAAGTTGCCTGTGTGGTGTCATTCTTACAGGTGACATCCAGTTCGGTGAGCTGAACCTCGTAGCCTGCATCCAGAAATTGCTTTACGGTATTTTTGAAAGAATCAGTGGAAGGAAAACCGGTATCAAGATGGGACTGCATACCGAATCCGTCACAAATTTTTCCGTCAGAATTAATAAAATTCATAATGGCGAGTAAATCTCTGGTATTCATATATGTATTAAAGTCATTGAAAATCAAAGAGACCTTATCTCGAATTCCGTAATTGCATAATACGTCATCAGCGATTTCGTAGGCAAGCTTTACAAAGGAAGGAGTAACATTTTTCTTTCCGTAAATGGCAATCCAGTTCGAGTCGTCGGCGTTAAGATATTCGTTTACAACATCCCACGTGTAAACACATTTGCCGTATTCACTGTCATAAACATGGGTCATTACGGAACGAATGTAAAATTCCATACGGGCATCCATTACCTCTGGAGTTGTAAAACCGCTATCAGCAGCGTAATCTGCACGGAAAAACCAGTTTGGTGTCTGACTGTGCCATACCAGGGTGTGGGCACGAAGTCCCAGTTCATTTTCCGTGCAAAGCTTCATTGCTAAATCGGTAGCAGTAAAGTTGAGCTTTGGAACCATTTTGTCCGTATAGTTTTCTGGAATGACATAACCGAGTGCTTTGGCCTCTTCTACGGTAATTAATGTGGGAGTACCACCAAGAATATAATCCGGCTTCATTTCATTTTCCAATGTAACGCTATTATAATGTTTCTTGATAAGCTTTACGGTGTAAATGTTTTCCAAATCAGCGGCATTTGCAATACATACACCGGAATAGTCAAATACGGTCCCGTAGGTATTCATAAGAGTAACGGATTTGTCAAACGGGAGGGGTGTTGCGGTTGGTTTTGGGGGAGGCGTCGGAGTCGGCGTCTCTGTCGGAGCCGGCTGTGGAGTTACAGTCGGTACCGGAGTCGGTGCCGGGTCAGGAGTGCCGGAATTGCAAGCGGCAAGCAGGGTGATGACCATGGTCATCAGAATAAAACAGGAAACCTTCTTTTTCATTTTTATGTATCCTTTCTTTCGAGTCATTCTGAATAGTACGATATTCCTAAAGTTACTTTTAGCATTATAGCATAGAAAAAAGTGTTTGAAAAGCCTATATAATTTTTTGACATAATATTAAAAAAGTTGTATAATACAGGGAAGTGAAATGGAACTCCCTGTCGGACAGGGAGTAGTTGTGCGAAAGAGAGAGTATGATATGAAGTTGCAAGGGATAGCAAAGCATTTTCCGATGTTCATGCGCAGGGGCACACAGCATCTTGTGGTCGGAATCTGGCGTTTTTATATCGGGATTGTGGTGCGTACGTCAAAGATAGAGATTCAGGGGATTGAGCATATTGATGCAAACCGTATGCTTGGGTTCTGGCATGAAGACAGTTATTGTATGCAGCTTGTTTTAAGAGAAGTGTATAAAAAATATAACAAACATATTCATGTGATTGTAACCTCGGAACGCAGAGGAGACTATATTGCGGAGATGGTATCCCATTACGGCGGCGCACCGATGCGTCTTCCGGATGGATTAAAAATGCGGACCTTTTTAAAGGATTTGAGGGAAGAGAGTAAAAAAGAGAGTCTTGCACTGGCTGCGGCCATGGACGGACCGAGCGGACCGTACCGTAAGCCGAAACGTCTGCTGTTTATGTTGGCACATGAGGCGCAGAAAGCGATTGTTTATGTCCGTTTTCAGAAAAAGGGAATGCTTACATTGCCATGGCGTTGGGACAAGTACCGTATTCCGCTTCCGTTCGCCAGAATGCAATGTAAGATTGATTACTTCGGCGAAATCTCAAGAGAAGAATTGAAAAATTTTGATGAGTATACAAAAAGTAAGTTTGGTGAGGAAATCAGTGAAGCCTGACGAAATCAGGAACGGAAAGAGAGGAAGGTTACGAATGCGTTTCATTTTAATTCGCCACGGAAGACAGAGCAGTCCTCTCTGCAATGTGGATGTTGAACTTTCGGAAGAAGGACGGCAGCAGGCCGGATTGCTGGCAGACCGTCTGAAACAATTAAAGCCTGACCGTATTTATACCAGTAGTCTGCTCCGGGCAAAGCAGACTGCCGGTATTCTTTTTGGTGAGGATAGTTCTTTTCTGGAGCGTGAGGAGCTGAACGAGATTAGCTTCGGAGATATGACCGGGCGCAGAGATGCAGATAATCTTGTGCGGTACCCGGAATATTTTGCCGCAAAAAAAAGAAAAGAGGACAACTTAAGGCTCCCCGGCGGCGAGAGCCCGACAGAGGTTTATGACCGGGCGGTAAAGGTGGTTGAGGAAGCAATTGCCTGCAAGGCGGAAACGGTAGTGTTTGTGACACATGGCGGGGTGATACGCGCACTGGTGGCGGGACTGCTTGGTCTGGGTGCAGGGCAGATGCTGCGGATTGCAGACAGTCTGGAGCATACCTCGGTTACGGAGCTTAGATATTCGCAGGAAGCGGGATGCTTTTCTTTGGAACGGTTAAATGATGCATCACATTTAGAGGGGAGACCGGAGCTTTGCAGGGATGCATGGGTTAAGTAGCACATGGGATTTGATAGCACAGGCAGGAGATACGGCATAGAATATAGGGAGAGAGTTGTGGAAGTGTTATTATGATTATTTATGTGGTGCAGCCCGGAGATACGATACAGGGGATTGCAGAAGCGACCGGCAGCAGTACGGAACGCATCCTGCAGGACAATGCCTTGACAGAGGAAAGCGTATTGGTGCCGGGGCAGGCAATTGTTGTATTGCAGCCGAATGTTACGTACACAGTAGAGGAAGGGGATACCTTTTTTGAAATTGCCGCCCGGTTCGGAATCGGTCCGAAGCAGCTTCTTGCAAATAATCCTTCCTTAAACGGAAGGGAAGTTTTGTATCCGGGAGAAACGATTGTAATTGACTATGTTACAAATATGGAGCGAAGACCGCTTTCTGTGAACGGATACGCATATCCGTATATTGACCGGGACATTTTGCGAAAGACTCTGCCGTATTTAACGTACCTGACGTTATTTACTTATGGGTTTACAGAAGACGGTGATTTAATCGGAATCGATGATGAAGAGGTGATTCAGATTGCAAAGCAGTATCAGGTGGCACCGTTAATGCTGTTATCAACCCTGACAGAAGACGGTACCTTCAGCAATGAACTTGCAAGTAAAATTTTTGCGGATGCAGAGGCCAGAAATCGCTTGTTTGACCAGATACTTGAGAATCTGCGGACAAAAGGGTATTATGGGCTGGATGTGGACTTTGAGTTTATCTTGCCGGAGGATAAGGATAATTACGTACAGTTTTTAGCGGAATTAAAGGCAAAACTGGAACCGGAGGGATATCCGCTGGTAGTGGCACTGGCACCGAAGACCTCCGGAGAGCAGCGGGGGCTTTTATATGAGTCCCACGATTATCCGGCAATCGGAGCGGTGGCGGATTCGGTGCTGCTCATGACGTACGAGTGGGGCTATACATAACCCCACGCAAGTCATACGTAATTATAAGAGCGGGAAAATATCCAACTCAAAGTTCACGTTTTCGCGGGTTCCCTTGTGGTTCGGCGTATCCTTCTGATAGGTGGCCGAGCGGAGTACCTGCTTTAATAAATCATTCTTTGCCTGTGCGCTTTCCGACAGAGGATAAGCATGCAGAACTTCTTTTACCAGCGGAAGGAATCCGGTGCGGATCCGTTGCACATCGGCAGCGGCATCATAATCCTTCTGCAGCTTCATAATATTTTCTTCGCAGACATCGATTTGCTTGTTCAGGAGCTGTTGTCTGCTCTTAAAAATTTCCGGGGTATAGAGTCCCTGTTCCAAAAGGTCATAAGTATTTAATAACTGGGCTTCGAAGGTTTCCTTGCGTGCCTGCTCTGCCTTCAGAGCTTCGTACTTGGCATTCAGAGAAGCCGGGAGGTGCGGTATCGGAAGCTGAAGCTCGTATTCCTTGCACCAATCGTCGAGAGAGCGGAGCAGTTCCTTTTCTATGACGTAGAGCGGAGAGGAGATGTTTTTGCACCCACGGGCCGGACATTTCAGAGTCGCATACGGATTGCGGCTGTTTGGACCGAGGCGTGTCATGAGCTGTCCACATTTCTTACAATACACAATACCGGCGAGCGGGTTCTGAAGCTCCCTGGTAGGAGAGGTCATACCTTTTCTGTTTTCCTTCAGATACTTGGCCGCTAAATGAAATGTAATATCATCGATAATCGGTTCATGCAGACCGTCGGAAAGGATGTATTCTCCGTTCCGGTGCCTGGTCTTTACCATGTGGCCGTTGTCGTAGTTCTTAGTTTCCTTCTTATATCCCCAGCGTATTTTTCCGATATAGACAGGGTTGGTCAAAATATCCCGGATGCTGTCCTTCGCCCACTTGCCACCGTTGCGTGGAGGGACGTTCATTTCGTCCAGACGTGCGGCGATGGTAAAGGTACCGACACGTTCTCCGTATTCACTCCGGGTGTACATCTCGAATATCATCCGGACAATCTCTGCTTCTTCAGGAACAATCTCCAAAGAATATCCGGTGTCGTTCGTAAGCTTTACTTTCCGGTACCCGTACGGAGCGACGGAGGCAATGAACTTCCCTTCTTTTACCGCAGCCTGACGGCCAGCATCCAGACGGCGGCGGATGGTTTTATACTCTCTTCGGGACATAAACAATCCGAACTCAAAATATTCTTCGTCAAACTCATTGTCCGGATCGTATATCTTGGCCGGAGTAATAATTTTGGTACCGCCACGTTTGAAGGACTTGGCCACCTGTCCCTGGTCCATGGTATCACCACGGGCGAGACGTTCCACCTCAACCACGAATACACCGTCCCACATACCGGCTTCTACCTGACGGAGCAGGCCCTGCATGACAGGACGTGCTGCAATGGTTTCGCCAGAAACGATTTCCCTGAAGAAATTCTCCACCGGAAGGTCAATGTGCATCCGCTCCGCCAGTTCTTCGATGCGCTTCTGGTGACGGGCAAGGGTTTCGCCTTCGCCACGGGCTTCGGCTTCCATATCGGCGCGGGACTTTCTAAGATAAGCACAGTAAGGCATAAAAATAGCACTCCTTTCTTAAAAATGCGTGACATTCTAAAGCGGAAGTGCTATAATATACGTGATGAGAGTATTGCACTTCCAGTGACAATATGTGACGCTCCGGTGTTCCAGCACCGGGGCGTTTTGTTATTGTTGAATTATTATAGCACAACCTCGCAATTATTTGCAAGAAAAAGAAAGGTAAAAAAACTTTCAAAAAAGCAGTTGACACAATTAACCAAATGTGGTAAATTATATATGAAAGACATAGCGTTCTTTTACAAGGAGGATATGAAATGGCAAACACATTAGGCAAGTTTTTACGGAAAATAAGGATTGATAGGGATGAGCTACTGGTTGATATGGCAAGAAAACTTGGGGTGTCTTCTGCGTTCTTATCTCAGATTGAAAACGGCGGAAAGAAGCCTCCGAAGAATTGGGAGAACGAGTTCCTTGCAAAGTATGATTTGAACGCAGAGCAGGAACAAGAGTTTAGAGACTGTGTTTTTGATGCTACTAATAGTAAGAGCATAGACTTGTCGCCTTATCCGCAGAGCGACAGGGATATGATGCTGTCTTTTGCTCGGAAGTTAAGTACTATTGATGATGAGCAGAAAAAAAAGCTGATGAATTTTTTTAATAAGATTTAGGAGGTATGAAATGAATACGCAAGCCATTCCATTGTCGAGAGACAAAATAAGAGAGCTTACTGGGATTGTTAGAAAAGTATGTAATATGGGAGATAAGACATATTTTCCGATTGTAGAATTTATGGAGAGATGTATGCCGGAAATTGACCCAGACTTTAAATTATGGATTGTTTCGGTACCGGAGATGAGGGATTGCTATGGGTTAACTAATACTGCAAGGCACGAGATGAGAATCAGAGAAGATGTGTATGAAGCAGCAAGTGCCGGTAGTCCGAGGGATCGTTTTACCTTGTGTCACGAATTAGGGCATTATCTTTTACACCAACCGGAATTCATTAGTATGGCACGTGGTGAAGTTCCGAAGTATTGCGATCCGGAGTGGCA
>JAQXOR010000166.1 GCA_029099805.1 Lachnospiraceae bacterium | reverse complement strand
GTCAAAGTACTCACCGGTACGTCCGTCACGGAGACGAACCTTACCGTCACGGTTAATCGGCACGCCCTTCCACTGCTCTCTATACTCTAAGTGGCTTCCGAGATACTCCATAACCTCCGGCAACAGAATATCCTTATATTTCGCCTGAAACTCTTCCCAGGAGGTATTCGCATAGTCATTTGCCATCTCCAGGGTATCCATAATATCATTCTCGTTTGCACCGTCGAATACCGGCGTTGCAACATTAAAGCCAAGTACCTTTGCCGCAAGAGAAAGATGAATCTCAAGCACCTGTCCGATATTCATACGGGACGGCACACCGAGCGGATTCAATACGATATCAAGCGGACGTCCGTTCGGAAGGAACGGCATATCCTCTACCGGAAGTACGCGGGAAACAACACCCTTGTTACCGTGACGACCTGCCATCTTATCGCCGACCTGAATCTTTCTCTTCTGTGCAATATAAACGCGAACGGTCTGCTCAACTCCCGGAGGAAGCTCATCTCCGTTCTCTCTTGTAAATACCTTTGCATCTACAATAATACCATACTCACCGTGCGGAACACGCAGGGAGGTATCTCTGACTTCTCTTGCCTTCTCGCCGAAAATTGCACGAAGAAGTCTTTCTTCCGCGGTCAGCTCGGTTTCCCCTTTCGGAGTAACCTTACCGACCAGAATATCCGTTGCACGAACCTCTGCACCGACACGGATAATACCGCGTTCATCCAGATCCTTTAATTTGTCCTCGCCAACGCCCGGAACATCACGGGTGATTTCCTCCGGTCCGAGCTTCGTATCACGGGATTCGATTTCGTATTCCTCAATATGAACGGAGGTATAAACATCCTCCTGAACAAGTCTCTCACTTAAAAGAACCGCATCCTCGTAGTTATAACCTTCCCAGGTCATGAAGCCGATTAACGGATTCTTACCGAGTGCAAGCTCGCCCTGAGAGGTAGACGGACCGTCTGCGATTACCTGTCCGGCCTCAACTCTTTCTCCCTTGGATACAATCGGTCTCTGGTTGATACAGGTACCTTGGTTACTTCTGGTGAACTTGGATAACTTATAGGTATCCTTTGCACCGTCATCTGTCTTTATCACAATCTCAGCAGCCGCTGCACGTTCAACAACACCGGCATTCTTTGCCACAACACATACACCGGAGTCTACTGCTGTCTTCATTTCCATACCGGTCCCGACAACCGGAGCCTCTGTCATGAGGAGCGGCACCGCCTGACGCTGCATGTTGGAACCCATGAGTGCACGGTTTGCATCGTCGTTTTCAAGGAAAGGAATCATCGCTGTAGCCACGGAGAATACCATCTTCGGGGATACGTCCATCAAATCAATCTTCTTCTTCTCAAAGAGAGAGGTTTCCTCTTTATAACGACCGGAAACATTTGCATTCACAAAGTAGCCGTTCTCATCTAACGGTTCATTTGCCTGTGCAACCACATACTTATCTTCTTCATCTGCAGTCAGATAAACCACTTCATCCGTAACACGCGGATTCTTCGGGTCTGACTTATCCAGCTTACGATACGGAGCCTCTACAAAGCCGTATTCATTGATACGTGCATAAGAAGCAAGAGAGTTGATAAGTCCGATGTTCGGACCTTCCGGGGTCTCAATCGGACACATTCTTCCGTAGTGGGAATAGTGTACGTCACGTACCTCGAAACCTGCACGGTCTCTGGAAAGACCGCCCGGACCGAGTGCAGAAAGACGACGCTTATGGGTAAGCTCACCAAGCGGATTGTGCTGGTCCATAAACTGGGACAGCTGGGAGCTTCCGAAAAACTCCTTGACAGCAGCCGTTACCGGCTTGATGTTAATCAGAGACTGCGGACTGATGCTCTCAAGGTCCTGCGTAGACATACGCTCACGAACCACACGCTCCATACGGGACAAACCGATGCGGTACTGGTTCTGTAACAGCTCACCTACCGCACGGATACGACGGTTACCGAGATGGTCGATATCATCGGAATTACCGATACCGTACTCTAAGTGAATATTATAGTTAATGGAAGCTAAAATATCTTCCTTTGTAATGTGCTTCGGAATTAACTCGCTCACATTACGCTTGATTTCCTCCAGAAGCTCTTCTCCGGAATAATTATCCATCAATTCCTTCAGTACCGGATAATAAACCTCTTCCGTAATACCGAGCTCTGCTTTATTGCAGTCAACGAAAGCGTTCAAATCAACCATGAGGTTGGAAAGAATCTTTACGTTTCTCTCTTCCGTCTGTACCCAAAGGGACGGAACTGCCGCATTCTGTATCTTTACTGCAAGCTCTTCCGTAATTACCGTACCGGTCTCTGCAAGTACCTCTCCGGTCGTAGTATCCACTACATCCTTTGCAAGAGTAAGACCGACAATACGGTTCTTAAGTGCAAGCTTCTTATTGAACTTATAACGGCCGACCTTTGCAAGATCGTAACGTCTTGCATCAAAGAACATACCGTTAATCAGCGGCTCAGCGCTCTCTACGGAAAGCGGCTCGCCCGGACGAAGCTTTTTATATAACTCTAATAAACCATCCGTGTAATTCTCGGACGGGTCCTTTGCAAAACTAGCAATAATCTTCGGCTCTTCACCAAACAGATCAATAATCTGCTGGTTCGTACCAATACCAAGAGCACGAATCAGCACCGTAATCGGCACCTTACGATTTCTATCTACGCGCACGTAAAAAACATCATTGGAGTCTGTCTCATACTCCAACCATGCACCACGGTTCGGAATAACGGTACTGGAGTACAGTGTCTTACCGATTTTATCGTGACCGATTGCGTAATAAATTCCAGGGGAGCGCACCAACTGGCTTACAATGACACGTTCCGCACCATTAATCACAAAAGTACCGGTTGCTGTCATCAACGGCAGATCACCCATAAAGATATCATGCTCCTTGATGTCATCCGTTTCTTTGTTATGGAGTCTTACTCTCACCTTTAACGGTGCTGCGTAGGTAGCGTCACGCTCTTTGCACTCTTCGATGCTGTACTTCACATCGTCCTCGCAAAGCTGAAAACTTACAAACTCAAGATTCAGATGGTCACTGTAATCCGAAATCGGAGAAATATCTCTGAAAACTTCATCCAATCCTTCTTCCAAAAACCAGCGATAAGAGTCCTTTTGTACCTCAATGAGGTTCGGCATTTCCAGCACTTCCTTCTGCTTGGAATAGCTCATGCGGACACCTTTGCCTACTTGCATCGGCTTAATTCTGTTCTTTTCCATGAACGTTTTCACCCCTTGAAAAAATTTGGTCTGACAGATGGCATGATAGGAAATTACAAAATCTCCTGTCACGGAAAAAAAGGCTTTTCTTTTCCGTCAGGATGTGCTATAATGGAATCAAATAGGCACACCACACCACAATAGTGCATTTTTCATGATAACATATTTATGTCAAGTTGTCAAGTTGTTGTGACAACTTTTTTTATTTAAAAAATTCAAGAAAATTACTTCCATTTCTAAGATGTAAGAAGCCCATCGCACAATGCGACAGGCTTCCCTAAAATCACTTCTATTCCCGTATCAATGTTTCCTATAAAAGCTTCCGAAACTCTTCCTCACTCATTCCCACACGCTTTGCTGCCTCGGAAAGCTCTAAAAGACCGTCACGTACCAAACCAAGGAAAGCTTCCAGCTTTTCCTGCCTGCCTCGCTCCAGTCCTTGTTCCAGTCCTTGCTCTAATCCAAGTTCTATTCCCTTCTTAATTCCTCTTTCCTCTACCAAATCACTCAGATTGCACATCTGCCTTAAACCTCCTTCCAGTTCTACAGAAGTTTCAAAGTTATATTCTATCGCTAAAATTTCTTCCTTTTCCTCCGGCTGTAACCGCTCAGAAAATAGCGTCGAGAGCATCCCGTGAAGTTTATTTCCGCGTCCTGCTTCCTCTTCCTTTCCCAAACAAACAAAAACTGATTCCATCAAGTCATATCGGGACTTCTGTCCTCCGTCACCAGCCCGGTAATTGCCTCCGGTGTATGACCGGGATATACCTTGTGAGTACCGACCTCCGGTTCTCCTTCAATACACGCGCGGATATCTTCTATCGGATAACCGTCAAACTCCTCTACCGTGTACTTCAAAATCCAGGCAAGCACTGTCTTATCACTAAGAATCTTTTTTACTTCCGCATCATACCGGTCCTTGTTAAGATTCCCTTCCAGTACATTTGAAATGTGTGTGTTCCTTTTCATTTTTCTCCTCCCTGTTGTAAACCTACCAATAGAACAACAATAATGTTTTAACAGAAAAGAAACCGGCATGCATTTCTTACCTTTATTATAGGCGGTGTTTGTGGGAAATGCAAGGTGAAAATTGCAGATGCAGCCTTTCCTGTTTTCGCATACCAAAATGGAAACCACGGTGTGAAACCACCTTGTCAGTAACAATTCAGACAGGACGCCTGAATGAGGCGACACGGTACATGGATGTACCGTTGGAGCCGGTTGCGTCACTCTATAATACTCTTAGCGGAGTAATTAGAAAGACTATATCCGTAGCCCATGATAAGTCAATGTTCTTTTTGCGCCAAGTTCTAAGATTTCAAAATGCTTTTGACACTCGAATCCGACCAAAAAGAAAACCCGCCGGTTTCCCGACGGGTCACTCCCTACGAGTTGACCGCCGCTTTGCGGCTCCCGTCCACACCTCGCGACAAAGTCGCTCGGTCGCGGACGCGTTCGCATGAAAAAGGAGTCGCAGGAAAACTTTGGTTTTCCGCAACTCCTTCTATGCTCACTTTGTCAACTCGCAATTCTTACTTTAAGGTAACCTTTGCGCCAACTTCTTCAAGCTTCTTCTTGATGTCCTCAGCCTCTGCCTTGGAAGCGCCTTCCTTAACTACCTTCGGAGCACCCTCTACAAGATCCTTAGCTTCCTTTAAGCCAAGGCCGGTGATCTCACGAACAACCTTGATAACCTTAACCTTCTCAGCGCCAGCCTCAGTAAGCTCTACGTTGAACTCGGTCTTCTCTTCCTCTGCTGCTGCAGCCGGACCTGCTGCTGCAACTACTACGCCTGCTGCTGCGGAAACACCAAACTCTTCCTCGCAAGCCTTTACTAAATCGTTTAACTCTAATACGGTCATGCTCTTAATAGCATCGATAAATTCCTGAGTTGTCATTTTACATTACCTCCATAAAAATTTGTAATAGTTATTGTGTATCCTGCGGATTATCCGCATCTGTCAAGTATCTTCTGCATCCTCTGCAGAAACAGCCGCTTTGTCTCACGGACCGGGGCGACTTCCCGTTATGCCGCATTACGCTGCATTATGCTGCCTCGCCGTTCTTCTCTGCAATCTGCTTGAGCACTCTTGCAATGTTTGCAATCGGGGACTGCATGCTGCCGAGAAGCTTGGAAATAAGTACTTCTCTGGACGGGATGGTAGCAACCTTTTCAAGACCTGCTACATCATAGTAAACGCCTTCTACTACGCCACCCTTGAACTCGAGCTTCGGAGCCTTCTTTGCAAACTCTGCAAGAATTCTGGCCGGAGCCACAGCATCTTCAATACCGAAAGCTACTGCAGTCGGTCCTTCCAGGTGCTTTGCAAGCTCTGCATACTGGGTTCCTTCGAATGCGAAGTTGAGGTATGTGTTCTTGTATACCTTGTATACAACACCGGCCTCTCTTAATGCCTTACGAAGTGCGGTGTCTTCCTCAACGGTAAGACCACGGTAGTCAACCAATACCGCTGCACCAGCCTTCTCTACGTAGCCCTTAATCTCGTCTACGATCGGCTTCTTGATTTCAACCTTTGCCATTTTTTACCTCCTTATAGAATACGGCGTATCGCCGGAATCCAAAGACGAAAAAGCAAGCAACTTATTATGAAAAAAGACTCTTCGCGCGAAGACGCAAAGAGTCAAACAAAATCATAATCGCTTGATTCCTCGGCAGGCGGTTTCTCTTACGCCGGATGCTCCGGCACCTGCTGTCTTCGGTCATACGGGGATTTCCCCGAAAAGCGGAATGTGGTTATTCACCACAAACCGCTTGTCAGTATAACACAAATTTATTTCAGTGTCAACCATTTTAAGGACTTTTTTGATATGCCTAATCAAAAAAACTATATTAGCCTAACTTTGCGGTGTTCACCTTAACACCAGGTCCCATAGTGGACGCAAGTGTTACGCTCTTTAAATACTGTCCCTTCGCAGATGCCGGCTTTGCCTTAATGATTGCACCCATAATCGTCTGGAAGTTGTCTGCGAGCTGCTCCTCGGTAAAGGAAACCTTACCTACCGGAACGTGAATAATATTGGTCTTATCAAGACGGTACTCAATCTTACCTGCCTTAATATCGTTAACAGCCTTGGTTACGTCCATGGTAACGGTACCGGCCTTCGGATTCGGCATCAGGCCCTTCGGTCCGAGAACACGACCGAGACGACCAACAACACCCATCATATCCGGGGTAGCTACTACTACGTCGAACTCGAACCATCCGTCATTCTGAATCTTCGGGATGAGCTCCTCAGCTCCTACATAGTCAGCACCTGCTGCCTCTGCCTCATTTGCCTTATCGCCCTTTGCGAACACTAATACTCTGACTGTCTTACCGGTACCGTGCGGCAGAACTACTGCACCACGTACCTGCTGATCTGCATGACGACCGTCTACACCGAGTCTGATATGAGCCTCAACGGTCTCATCAAACTTTGCGGTAGCGGACTTCTTTACTAAAGCAATTGCTTCATTGGAATCGTACTGTGCTGCCTTATCAAAAGCCTTCACAGCATCGGTATACTTCTTTCCTCTTTTCATTGTATTAACCTCCTAGTGGTATTTGCGGAATGAGGTACTCATACAGTCTGATACAACCTGTTTTTGTACGGGTTTTCTGTCAGCTCTCCGTACGAACTCGCTTGCATCCTATATGAGAAATTCCTCCCACATCATCTTACAATCTGCGGACATTTCGTCCACACCCTGTCGGGACTTAGTCATCAACAACCGTGATACCCATACTTCTTGCAGTACCTGCGATCATGCTCATGGCAGAATCGATGTTTGCTGCATTCAAATCAGGCATCTTAAGCTCTGCAATCTTTCTTACTTCGCTCTTCTTAATCGTAGCAACCTTTGTCTTGTTCGGGGTTGCGGAAGCGCTCTTCAAATTGCAAGCCTTCTTTAAAAGAACCGGAGCCGGCGGAGTCTTCGTAATAAAGCTGAAGCTTCTGTCAGCATATACCGTAATAACAACCGGGATAATCATATCTCCCTGATCTGCGGTTCTTGCGTTGAATTCCTTCGTAAACTGTACGATATTTACACCGTGCTGACCAAGTGCAGGTCCAACCGGCGGTGCCGGAGTTGCCTTGCCGGCAGGAATCTGTAACTTAATGTAACCTGTAACCTTTTTTGCCATTGTTGTATACCTCCTAAAATGTGGTGTTATCGGGGTTAGGCATTTCCTTATCGGAATTCTTTGATTCCGTTCAATGCCCTCAGCCTTCGGCTTTTGGCTGATTCCTCCCACTGCGGAAACTTTCCGCTCATGTTTTTTACTTGTCGACTCTTACGTCTTCAAATCCAATCTCAACAGGTGTTTCACGACCGAACATGTCGATACTGATGGTGAGGCTCCTCTTCTCAGGGTTAATTACACGTACGATACCCTCGGTATTTTCCCATACACCGGATACAACCTGTACCGTGTCACCAACCTCAAATTCATAAACAACCTCTTGCTCGCGTTTCAGTCCCATGTTATACATTTCTTCTTCCGTGAGCGGTACCGGCTTGCTTCCCGGACCTACAAAGCCCGTTACACCTCTGGTATTGCGCACCACGTACCATGTGTCGTCATTCATATACATATTGAGCAACACATAACCCGGAAACATTTTTCTTTGTACCGTCTTCTCTTTGCCGTTCTTCACTTCGACTACATCCTCAAGCGGAACGGATACTTCGAGAATCTGATCCTGAAGCTTTCTGTTTTCGATTGTTTTTTCGATGTTTGCTTTCACCTTATTCTCATACCCGGAATAAGTATGCACAACATACCATTTTGCCTCTGCCATATCATCACCTTGTCCTTAATTAGATTATTAAGTTTACGCCATACTCAATTGCCATGTCAACCAAAGCGATAACAAAGCCGAGAATCACAGTAATGACGATAACAGCAGCCGACTCTTTCACAAGGGTTTCCTTGTCAGGCCATACAATCTTCTTAAATTCGGACTTGAGGCCCTTAAACCAGCTCTTCTTCTTCGGAGCCTTTTCCTGTGTAGTGTTTGCAGTAACTTCTCCCATGTTTCACTTTCCTTCCTGTCTGCCGCATTATCCGCATTACGGATAACCTGCGATTTGACCGAATTACTTGGTTTCCTTATGCAGCGTGTGTGACTTACAGAATTTGCAGTACTTCTTGGTTTCCATTCTGTCAGGATGATTTTTCTTTTCCTTCATGGTGTTGTAATTACGCTGTTTGCACTCAGTGCACGCTAATGTAATTTTTACTCGCACGACAATCCACCTCCGTAAAATTTTTTAGCTCTAATGGCTAAGTCTGTTTTTAGGCATAAAAAAAAGACCGCTTCCATAGCTAGTCTAATATAGCATAGGACAAAGCGGTCTGTCAAGCATTTTTTTATTTCTTTGATTAGCCTTTGATTAGTAACCCCGGGCAGCAAAAGTATCCGGTTCACCTCACAAGGGGAATGTGTGCCGTATTTCTTCGAGAACACGCTCCCTCTGCTAATTCATTCTAGCTTACCATCGCTTAGGCTCTGCAGGACAGGAATTGCTTTTTACCGCCGCGCGAACCTCCACGAAGCAGCCGCAGCGACCGCACATGCCCTCCGCCAGGTACTCACATTTTTTACACTGTGCAAGTCTCGCTTCGTACTCCTCAGCGCTGCAACGCAGCTCTTCGTCCATCAGCTCAATCCGCTCAAGCATATTCCGATAAGCTTCCTCCGTCATGCCTCGTTCCTTCATTTCCCGCAAAAAACATTTTCTGCAAAACCGCAGAGAGCTCTCTTGTGTCTGCTGCATCACACCTGCCCTCCGGGCGTCTCGCCCTTTAACTGTGCCGGTGTCATGGAAACACCTCCGCGTACAATGCCACGGATATTCTTTTCCACCTGCACGCGCGGCAGCATCACCTGATGCTCACACCCCGTACATTTCATGCGAAAATCCATACCGACACGTAACAGCTCCCATTCCTTACTGCCGCACGGATGCGGCTTTTTCATCTTAATAATATCGCCAACCAAAAGATTCATTCCGTTACTCCTTCCTGTATGATATTCTGCATCCGAAGCTCCTTTACTTCCTTTGCATATCCATCCAATATAGAACGATTTCTCTCAAACCTACAGCCCAAAGCACAGGCAAGCACTTCATTATAGTACCTTTCTGCCATTTCCGTACTTCCTTCAATGCCTTTTTTCTCCGCACGATGCCATTGCAGAAACTCTTCATAGGCAACAGTGGCATCCGTAACCTCCCAGTATACCTCAAACGGTTCTCCGTACAGTTTACTTAGCTGCAGACGTTCCAGCAAATCTCCATACTCCCTTTTATAATAGTCCTCATCACACCACCGTACATAAGTAGCCTCATCGATATCATCCTCTCCATAAACAGCCAGATTCCAGAGAAAAGGAAATATCGAAAAGGCAAAAGGCACCAGAAGAACCAAAGCGGCGATTTTCCCGACAATGCATAATACCGGGAACTTATCCGAAACCCTACTCATTCCATCCCCTCCGTTCTCTTACAAGCTCCGCCAGAGCTTCCGCATCACTGCTTAAATAGAAGTCCTGCTCAGCCACTGCCGCAATTTCATCTTCCGTCAAAGCTAACGTACCGACAAGAAAAGCCATCACATCCGCACGAAACTCCTCAATCAAATCTACATTGTCCGGGTCAGGCTCCGAATAGATTCCGACACGTACCCCGTATACTTTCATTGCAGAACGAAGCAGGCTTTCCAGACAATACTCATTGTTTATCTTTTCTTCTTCCGTCTGCTCCATAAACTGAAGTTTATGAAGCTGGAATTCCATAAATTCCCGTCCGAGCAACGCCGCCTGCGAATACCGGTACCGGTCTGTACCAAACATATCATACTCTGACATAAGACGGTACATTTCTGTTAACTCCCGCTTTTCATAATACTGCTCCAGCTTCGCATTCAACTCATTCTCATTGAGGCGCACACGAGCCTCTTTTACACCGATTTCCAGAAAGCCTGCAATAATAATCCCGCCGATAAATAACACAAGTAACAGAACACAAATCAGAATCACACGGTTCAGAAAGCGGTTGATGACATACGTAGAAACTGTTTTCCGATAAGTATCCCCGGCCGCTTCGTACTCCTTTTCCGCCTCACTTTTTTCAATACTCCAGAGCTTTCCGAGCATGTTCGGCTTCGTACAGTACGGACACATCAGCTCTCTTGTCTTATAATTACCGCCGCATCCCTTACATTTCATTTCTGTTCTGCCTCCTGCCGTGCCTTCACCGTCTCCGCCAATTCCGATAAATCCGGTAACTCTTCCTCATTCTCCGGGAAATCGGAAAAATACATCGCAAGTTCCTCGTCCGTTATCCCGATCATCTCCTGCAGTGCACTCTGCATTTCCTGCCGAATCCACAACATGGCATCCGATTCCCCGAACACAAATCCCTGCTTCTCTGCCTTCCATATCTCATACAGAATCTCACGACAGTTCTCCAGACAGCTCGTAAAATCCTCCGTCTTCTGAACCTCCAAACCGAGAAATTCGTTCAAATAGCCCAGCTGTTTCTTCTGCCAGCAAAGATTCTCGTAAAGATTTGCTACACTTTTATACTTTTTAAACGTCGTACTGTACGAATTGTCCACCTTACGCAGATACTGCTGCATCTTTTCATACTCGCCTGCCGCATAATACTCCTCCAGCCTGGCAAGCTGCTTTTCCATGCGGGAAACCGACCGGTCTCCGACCAGCCTCGTTACGACAAATACAAGCAGAGCAAGGACAAGAAAACCGACAACCGCGAAGAAAATAAGCCGGCTGAATCCGCGGTTGATTCTTTTAGAGATACGCTCCGGACGACGTTTCATTTCCTCTACCTTATTTAAAATGCCCTCGATTTCGTCCCTGTGTTCCTGATACGCCACCTCTTCATTTTCGGTCTTACAATACGGACACAACAAAATATTCTCGTCGATTTCGGCACCGCAGTTTTTACATATCATCGGTAAACATTCCTTCCT
>JAQXOR010000165.1 GCA_029099805.1 Lachnospiraceae bacterium | reverse complement strand
CGGATGCACACATGCATTTAACTCTTCCACCCTGCCTCCGAGAAACGCAGCTTCATACAACTTATTCCGGTTAATCGTACCGTCATCATTTACAACTGTGTTACCAAACAAAGAAACCAATTCCGTATATGCGCTTCCGCCCGGCTCCATTACCTCATGTGCAATCACATCGCAATGCAGATATTCCGTTTGAAAGTGTTTTCTCAGGATGCCGACTACGGTAGATTTTCCGGCACCGACTCCTCCGGTAATTCCGATGACCTTCATTCCCATGTTCTCACCTGCTTTTTGCTTTTTTATCACACAGACCGGCACAGAGCTACTTTGTCTCGTACCAGTCGCTTCCCTCACTTACACTTACCTCTAACGGAACGGATAACTCAGCTGCGGCTTCCATCTCTTCCTGAAGAATCCGCTTCACATACGCCACTTCACTAAGAGGTGTTTCAATCAAAAGCTCATCATGCACCTGTAATACAATTCTTGCCTTGCTTGCATCCTGCCTGAGTCTGTCTGCGACACGAAGCATGGCCAGTTTCATTATATCAGCTGCCGTCCCCTGTACCGGAGAATTCATGGCAATCCGTTCTCCAAAGGAACGCTGCATAAAATTGGAGGATGCAATTTCAGGAACCGGCCGGCGTCTGCCAAACATCGTAGTAACGTATCCTTTTGTCTTAGCATCTTCAACCAGGGAATCCAGATAGTTCTTAATCTTCGGATAGGTCTCAAAATAGCTGTTAATATATTCCTCTGCCTCTTTACGGGAAATATTTAAATCCTGTCCGAGACCAAAGGAACTGATACCGTATACAATGCCGAAGTTGACCGCCTTTGCATTGCTGCGCTGTGCCGGAGTCACTTCCCCATACGGGATATGAAACACCTGCGAAGCAGTCAGTCGGTGAATGTCCTCTGCCTCCCGATATGCATTGATTAGCTGCTCATCCCCGGATAAATGGGCTAAAATACGCAGCTCAATCTGGGAATAGTCTGCATCAACAAACACGCAACCTTCTGCCGGCACAAATGCCTTGCGGATTTTCCGTCCCAGCTCCATACGTACCGGGATATTCTGCAGATTCGGTTCCGCACTGCTGAGCCGTCCGGTCGCCGTAATCATCTGCTGGAACCTGGAATGAATCCTGCCGTCCTCAGCTACATATGCCGGCAATCCGTCTGCATAAGTGGATTTTAACTTTGCCAGCTGACGATACTCTAATATCTGTTCTACTATCGGGTCCTCACTCCGAAGCTTTTCTAAAATGTCTGCCGAAGTGGAATACCCGGTCTTTGTCTTTTTTCCATACGGAAGCTTTAGCTTTTCAAATAAAATCACACCGAGCTGTTTCGGGGAGTTAATGTTAAACTCTTCTCCCGCCAGACGGTAAATTTCCTGCTCCAGACGTCTGATATCTTCACTCAACAGCTTAGAGTACTCTCCGAAAAAGGAGCGGTTCACCGCCATACCTGCCTGCTCCATCTCATACAATACCGAGACTAACGGGAGCTCCATCGTCCTGTAAAGCTCCTCCATACCGGATGCCTTCAGCTCCGCCAAAAGTACCGGATATGCCAGCTGTGCCGTTATGGCCTCATACGCTGCCACCTGTCTGCGTGCTTCCGTATCTGCCCCCTCCGTCGCATCCGTCTCCTCAAACAGACTCATCTGCTTCGGTTCCTTTGCCGAAAGAATCGTCTCTGCCGCAGGAAGTGCAAGCTTTAAATAATCTCTTGCAATATCTTCATACGTATAACTGTTCTTTAACGGATTTAACAGGTAAGCACAAAGTGCCGCATCCGCAAAATCCGGTCTGTCCGCTTCCGCCACAACTGACAAATGCTCCTTCAAGTCGATTGCCACAGGCACTGCCTGCTTCTCACAAACCCTGTGTAATACCAATGCAATGCCTTCTGCCTTCGTCACAACTTCAGGTAATACATATACCTTTCCCTTCACCGCCAGTAAAAGCTCTGCTCCGCAAAGAGAGAACCCTACCGGTTCATCTTCGGACAGCTTTGCAAAAAGTTCTTCCGCATCCGACAGCTTCGTTAGCACCTGCGGCTTTTCATCAAATGCCTTGTCATCACTTTTCATGCCCTGCTCCGTTGAAAAATGCCGGGACAAAAGTGACTTAAACTCTAATTCCTTGCAAAGCTTATACGCTTCATCCGTAAAAATATTTCCGAACCGTGCTGTCTCATAGGAAAACTCCGGTTCCCAGTCCGTTTTAATCGTAGCCAGTACTTTACTGAGTCTTGCCAACTCCGCATGCTCGCGTAAAGACTCGCGGGCTTTTTTCGGTTCCACCTCATCCACATGGGCAATCGCATCCTCTACCGTCGGGAACATACTTAAAATCTTCACCGCAGTCTTCTCGCCGATGCCAGGAACACCCGGGATATTGTCGGAGGCATCCCCCATCAGACCCTTTAAATCGATAATCTGTGCCGGTGTCACACCGTACTTTTCCATCACCTGTGCCGGCTTATAATCCTCAATCTCCGTACCGGTACGCTTTGTCTTCGGAATCCGTACAAGCACATCGTCATCCGACAGCTGTAGTAAATCCCTGTCGCCTGACACGAGAGAAACCTGTTTGCCGTCTCGCTTTCCCTTCGTAGCCAGTGCCCCTAAGATATCATCTGCCTCAAACCCGGGACATTCAATCGTCAGAATCCCCATCGCCGCAAGCATTTTCTTTAACAGCGGAATCTGCTCCCTAAGCTCCTCCGGCATCCCCATTCTGGTCCCCTTATACTCCGCATACATTTCATGACGAAACGTCGGGTGCTTCACATCAAAGGCCACCGCAAGATAATCCGGTTTTTCTTCCTCTGCAATCTTTATCAAAATATTTAAAAAGCCGAGTACACCGTTTGTATGCCTTCCGTCTGTTGTTGTCAAATCCGGAAGACCGTAAAATGCACGATTCACTATGCTGTTTCCATCTATTACTACCAGTTTTTCTTTCATGATGCTACTCCTTGTAACGACACTCATCCGCTTAGAACTACTCTATCCCGTCTACCATACCCCCCCGGCTACTCCGGCTTATCCTCTGCCGCTGTATCCCCGGGTTCCGAATGCTCTCCGTTCTGCTCTCCTTTTATCGTGAATTTGGCTTCACCGTCTTTCTGCTGTTCCTCAGTGTTTCCACTCTTATCCTCTGTAGTTTCCGGTTCTTCCAGCCCTGCAATCATACGGAAAAACTGTCTGTCCTCTTCCTCTCTTTTTTCATTTAACGTAATTCCGTTCATAAACACCAGAAATACTACAACAACCGACAGCACCACTCTCCTGCGGGCACAGGAACGTTTTCTTTTTAACTCATCCAGATAGCATGTCTCTATTTTATGATTTAATTCCTCGATATAATTATCCGACAGCTCAGTTCCTTCATCCAGCTGTTTCATTGCCGTCATCAGGGAATAGTTCACCTCAAGCTCTTCCCTGCATTCCGCACAGTTCTCGATATGATTCAAAAAAGCTTCCGTATCCTCGGAATTCAGCTGATCGTTGATAAAAAGTGTTATCAACTCCATTGCTCTTTTACAATCCATACCATCCGCCCCTTTCGTCAGGCACGACAGCTTATACCCTATTCTGTCGTCTGTACACACGATATCAATTTAGTATACCATTATTCCGAAAAAAAAGCAAGAACCCCGTCTGCAACAGACGAAGGTTCTCACCACATTTTAACCATTACGAATATGTACGTTATTTTATTCCGTTGCCGCCCCTATGACAAGCAATACCGCTGCCGCCAGACCTACAACACAAAAAACCGACATTCGTCCGTTAATCAGCAGGAAGCAGCTGTTTGCCACAGTACAAATCGTCGCAATCATACAGCTCCGTCAACTTAATATTCTCCGGCTCTGCTGTTATATCCACCGGATTTGCAAGGAAACCAAAGCTTATTGCAGAACCGGATACAATGTTCTGATTGTATCCGGCATTCTTAATCACATAATGATGATTCGTATACTCTACAACTTCCGCATTCCAGATTTCCGTAATCACATTCGGATAATCAAATTCTATCGTCCAATCTTCTACGTCCTCACCGCTTCGATTCGCAATGCTGATATTTGCATTCATGCCGTTATCCCACGCACTATATACCACATAGGAAAATGCAAACTTTTCCTCTGTAAGATCATTCTTTTTTGCATTTAACAACGAAAGATATGTCGGCATATACTGCGTATCGCTCTTTAATATATAACCGTAGGAAACACTCTGACCCGCTGCAATATCCTGATTCCAACCAAGATTTTTTACAGTCATCTTTCCGTTACGATTTTCAACAACCGAAGCATTCCACATATTTTCAACTTCACCGATTGAATCATATGCAATTGACCAATTTTCAATCGGATTATTACTGTTATTTGTAAGTTTTACTGAGACATTTATTCTATTCTCCCATGCACTTACAATCTCGTACTCCATCACCAAATCTCCGTCTGTCAAAGACTTTTTCTGCTCCTGTGAGTGCGCATATGCCAGACCCGGAGCTGACACAAGCACCCTGCACAAAACCAATATCCATGCTAAAACCCTTTTTGTTCCCAGTTTCATTCTTTTCCCTCTCTTTCTCATTCATTCCCTTTTTTCTAATTTCTTTTTCATGATACACGTTTTATTCTCAGTACATCATAACCATCCCGCCTTTCTTCCGGTTGCTTTTCCTTATGAATTTTACATAAAAAAAGCAACCGAATTTCTTCGATTGCAACCGAACCACCTGAAAATAAGCTTCTATTTTCTTTACAGCTTCCAGCTTTGTGCCCTCGCATTTCTAACGAGTTTACCCTCTTACATTTATATCAAATTTTCCACTTTTTGTAAATAGGACATATTGACCGGCACAGATATGTCCGAAAACCGCTGTAACATACAAATAAGGGCAGAAACCCAAAAATCCGTTTCTGCCCTTCAGTAGCTATTCACATATGTTATATCAACTTTTTGAAAATCTACCGATAATACTGCGCCTGTGCATTCCAAAGCCTCCGGTACAAGCCTTCCTCACTTATCAGTGCCTCATGGCTTCCCTTCTGCACAATCCTTCCCCCGTCAAAGACAAAGATATTATTGCAGAACCGGCAGCTGGACATCCGGTGGGAAATATAAACCGCGGTTTTCTCCTTTACCAAATCATCAAACCGCTTGTAAATATCGTACTCCGCCACCGGGTCAAGCGCCGATGTCGGTTCATCCAGAATCACAAACGGTGCATCCTTATACAAAGCTCTGGCAATGGCAAGCTTCTGGGCTTCGCCGCCGGAAATTTCCACGCCGTTTTCCTGTAGCTGAAATACATTGGTACGGATTCCCTCCGGAAGCTCCTTTAGACGTTCACCCAAGCCCGCTGCCTCAATGCTCTCCACTATCTTCTTCTCATCATACTCCATGGAGGTTGCCACATTCTCCGCAATGGAAAAAGCAAACAGCTGAAAGTCCTGAAAGACAATGGAAAACAGGCTCATGTACTCCTTGTAATCATACAGCTTAATATTGATTCCGTTTAATAAAATCTCGCCCTCCGTCGGGTCGTACAAACGGCAAAGCAGCTTGATAAACGTCGTCTTTCCCGCACCGTTTTGTCCCACTATGGCAGTCTTTTCGCCGATGCAAAGCTTTGCATTCACATGGGACAGCACATAGTCCGGACTGTTCGGATACCGGAAAGAGACATCCCGGAATTCTATCTCATACCTGTTATCATCCCGCTTTTCTATCGGAAGCGTCCCCTCATACTTTTTATTTTCCAGCTCCATAAAATCCTCGAACAGAGCAAGATACTTGCTTTGTATCTCCACCGTTACAAACACTCTCGTAATGCTTCCGATATTGTCACATATTCTTCCGAACGCGCCGACATATTGCAGCACACCGCCCACACTAATCAGTCCCGCGATTGCCTTCATCCCCACATACAGGTAGCTTCCCATCTGCAAAAGCAAAAACAGAAGCTGGTTAAATACCATATAACGATTGGACTCCCTCATCATAATCCGGGCATTCTTCTCATTGTTTTGATTACACTCCTTAAGACCCTCCGTAATCATATCCTGCATCTGATACAGCCTGATATCCTTTCCGTCCTTATACCGCGTCAAAAAACCGAAGAAATAAGAAAACCGGCGATTATACCTTACATTCCGTTCAAAGTTCTTCTGAGACTGCACCCCTCTCGCCTTTTGAATCCAAAGGCGGCACAGCAATATCAGACCTGCAACCACCACCAGTAAAAACGGACTCCACCAGGTATTCAATACGCTTGCTAAAAAATCCGTATTTGAATTCCTCGTAGGAATACAGACCCCTAAGAACAAAATCAGGGCATAGACAAGCCCGGCAAAGCATTCTTCCACCGAGCCTAACTGGTCACAGAACGAACCGATGTCTCCGTTACTGTTCATCCCCTCCTTCGCTTTATGAATCAGTTCCAGTGTCTCATTCTTTTCAAGCACCTCATAATCAAGCTGTAGCGATTTCTCCGATATCAGCCTGGTAATTCTCTCCCTAAGCATATGCCTCTTTACCGAAAGTATATTTTCAAGTGCCCAGCGCACGATGTTTAAAAGGAGCATATACACTGTTACAGCAATCACCCATGAAATAATCTCCTCCATCGCTCTTTTTACTATGACCATATCAAGAATCCGGCTTCCTGTCCAAAGAAGCAGATACGGCTGGATGGCTGCGACAAGCTTCGTTACTGTCATAAGAGGAAGAAAACCGGCGTCCAGACGTTTTACTATTTTTATTACTTTACCGACCGTTGCTCTTTTCGATGTGTTCTCAGCCTTCATCCTCAGCCACCTCCCCTTCCTTGTAATAATGACTCTGTATATCAAACAGCTCTTTATAGACTCCCTGCTTTTTCATCAGCTCCTCATGACTTCCGCTTTCCGCAATCCGTCCTTCGGAAAGGAAAAAAATCCGGTCACAGAACTTTGTGCTGGCAAGACGATGGGAAATAAACAAGGCAGTTTTCTCTTTCGTCATACTGTTATACTCTTCATAGATTCTGCTTTCCGCAATCGGGTCTAACGCACTGGTCGGCTCATCCAGAATGAGTACCTTTCCGTTACGGTACATTGCCCTTGCAAGAAGCAGACGCTGTGTCTCGCCACCGGAAAATTGTACACCGTTTTCATCCAGATCCTGCGTAACATACGTTTCCGTACCGTTCGGAAGCTTTTTTATCTTTTCCCACAAACCGACCGCCTGTAACACTTCCCTTACACGTTCTTTATCTACTTCTCCCGGCATAGCTCCCGATACATTCATTTCTACCGTAAAGGAAAGCAATGAAACATCCTGAAACACAACACTTAACAGCTTTTGATACTCGGAAATACGATACCCTGCAATATCCTCCCCGTTGATTAAAATCTGCCCGGAGTCAGGCTGATACAAACCGCATAAAAGCTTTACAAGCGTTGTCTTTCCGGCACCGTTATTTCCCACAAGAGCGATTCTTTCCTCCGGCTTTATCGTAAAGCTGATATGAGATAACGTATCCTTTTCTTCCCCCGGATACCGAAAGCACACATCCCGAAACTCAATTTCCGGTCCTTTGGAAAGTTCCGGCACCGGCACCCCTTCCGTCACATTCCTGTCCGGCTTTTCCATCACCAGCTGGTAATCATTCATCTCCCCGTTTGCCTTTTTCAAAGCCCCGTAAGAAACGGACACGCCGTAAATCCACTGGGAAAAGCCTCTGACCATTCCTAACTGTAACGTAAACTCCGCTACCGTGATTTTTCCCGAAAGAGCCATACCGACTAACACAAAATACGTCACTATCTCCTGTGCAGCCACGCACACCTGATTGCCGAAGGACGGCCAATACCACCGAAGCCCCGATTTTTTAAGAAATGCCGCTGCCTGGGCCAGAAGCTTTTCCGAAATCTGATGAAACCAGTTCTCCGTCTGATACACTCGCACATCCTTACCCGCTGTCAGCGTAAGACTGCCCCGTTCCAGATACTCCTGCTTTCTGTGAATCTCGGACAGCACAATCCGGTGTTCGTTATCATACCGCACCGCATAGCCTCTGAGAATCAAATCCAGTACAAACATAACTACCAGTATCAATAAAATCCGGTAATCCAGACGTAGCACTGCCGTACCGAAGGTCAGAAGTCCAAGCAGATGACGTAAAAATTCTACCGATTCCGTCATCAGCCTTTCCGCTCCCCAGTTATTTCCAATCACTGCTTTGGCACCCTTTTTAAATTCCGCCTGACACTTTGCCGGCTCCATATTGACATAATCGGTAGTAAGACTCTTCCTCACATAATCTAAGAAAAACACCTTCAGCCTTGTATATACCCGTCGGTTCCTCAACAGCATATCGGAATAATTTAGGAGCACGTTTGCCACAAACTGCACAAGCAGAATTCCAAGTAACAAAACAAAAAAGCGTTTCGGATTCCCGTCTGTAATCGCAGCAATCGCTACCGACGGTATCACCGCCGAAAGAAGCGGTAACAGCACACTGCATATCATATATACGGGTGTTACCCATATTGTTTCCGGATATGTACAAAAAAGTGTTTTCGTGACTAATACAACATTTTGAACTACCGAAGCACCTGCGGGTCTTCTCCCCGTCTTCCTTCTCTTCTCTCTCTTATCTCCTGCCATAAGTTCCTCCTGACTGCAAACGACCATTGCAGAACCGTTCTTCTAACGTAATATTAACACAAAAGCACCAAAAAAGCAGAAAAAATGCACGAATTGTTCAAATCCGTGCACGAAATATTAGGAGAAATCAATCAAATCGGCAGCATTACCTCCGTAACAAACACACCCGGCTCGTTCTTTCGATTCACAAAGCCGCTATATTTCCCGGCTACCAGATCAATCCGGCGAAGCCCGAAGCCGTGGCTTCCTTTCTTTGCACTGACAAGCTCGTATAATTTCTTTCTGCGTTTCTCCGCCGTAGCATTGGTTACCGACAGATACAGCTGCTTTTTAAACACACCGATATAAAGTCGTAAAAAGCGCTTCTCTTCCGGCACCTTTTCACAGGCTTCAATGGCATTATCAAGTAAATTTCCGAGTATTGTACAAAGGTCTACATCCGTCACTTTTACCTGCTCCGGCATTTTTGCGGTACAATCAACCGATATCTTTTTCTTTGCCGCCACAGAAAGCTTACTGCTGACAATGGCATCTACACTGACATTTCCGGTACGGATTGCAATGTCAATCGCATCCAGATCCCCCTCAAGATGCTCCAGATAGGTAAGGGTCTCGGCTACCTGTCCCATGGAAAGGTACGCCTTAATGGTCTGCATATGGTTATGATAATCATGCCGCCAGCCGCGCATGGTATGATAAATAGCCTGCACCTCGTCACGCTGGGTCTTTAATATCTTGTCCTGATATTCACCGATGCGCTTTTCCTGCAGGCGGGTCACTACCTTTACCGTAACCAATACCGCCAAAGCTGCCGTTACAAGCACCGCTCCGATTAGTATGTACCAAAACCTGCCCTCCATTACTCTGTCATCCCCTTGTAATAGGCTATAAACCGCTCGTTCAACTCCTGATACCTGCTCTTACTCACCGGAAGCACCTCTCCGTTTTCAAGCACACATTCCGTCTTACCGATTTGCTCTACCTTTGCGAGATTCACATACAGGCCCCGACGCAGCAAAAAGAAACCTTTTGCTTCCAATTCTTCCGAAAGAGAGGAAAAATTCGCTTTCCATTTCCACTCCTTATCCGTTGTCTTCAGACAGACATAATGTCCGTCCGCTTCCGCATAAAGAATCTCAGAGAACGGTACCCGATTGATTACAGCGCCGTTCTGAAACAAAAAATAATCTTCCTTTTGCTCTTTCGCCGATTTACTAAGATTATCCAAAAGCGCAAAAAGCTCCCCTTCCTTTACCGGTTTTAGCAAATACCTGACCGCACCCACTTCATAACCCTCAATGGCATAGTCTCTGATACCTGTCAGAAACACAATCGAAACCTTCTCATCCTGTTCTCTTACTTTCCGTGCCAGTTCCACACCGTTCATCTGACCCATCTGGATATCCAAAAGAAGCAGATCGTAAGGAGTTTTTCCTTCTGCTTCAAAGAGAAACTGTTCAGCGGAAACAAAGCTTTTCACAGATACTTTATTTGTAAAACACTCCTGCCATTTTGTAATAAGCTGCTCTAAATATTCTCTTTGTGCTTTTTCATCCTCACAGATTGCAATCCGGAACATAGAATCACCTACCACTCATACGGTGTTCCCTGATATACGTAATAATTCAACCAGTTGCTGTACAGCGCATTGGCATGGGAACGCCACATAAGAAGCGGCCGTTGTTCCGGATCGTTGTCAGGGTAATAATTCACCGGAATATCCGGATTAATTCCCTTCGCCACATCACGCTTATATTCCTTATCGAGCGTCAGACGGTCATACTCCGGATGACCGAGAACAAATATGTTTTTCCCGTTTTCCGC
>JAQXOR010000164.1 GCA_029099805.1 Lachnospiraceae bacterium | reverse complement strand
CAGGCGATTATATCCGGCACCTTGATTTCTCCGAATGTACGGAACCCGGTACCTATTATATCAAATGGAATAACGAAACCTCTTATCCATTTACCGTCGGAGACGGCTTATACGGCAACTTAAACGTTCTTTTGGCACGGGCACTGTATTTTCAGCGCTGCGGTATGGAGCTAACCGAACCGTATGCAGGAAAGTTTGCACGTAAAGCCTGCCACACCGCTCCGTCCGTTCTTTGGAACGAATACCAAAAAAATCTGGCAGGAGAGCTTTCCGAATCCGAAATGAAGCGGTTTGACATCCGCGGTGGCTGGCATGATGCGGGCGATTACGGCAGATACACTACTGCCGCTGCCTGCGCGCTGGCTCATATTCTCTATGCCTACCGCTTTTTCCCGGATGCATTTAAGCAGAGCCTTAATATTCCGGAAAGCGGCAACGGTATCCCTGATATTTTAAACGAATGTCGTTACGAGCTGGACTGGATGTTACAGATGCAGGCCGAAGACGGCAGCGTCTATCACAAGCATACAACCAAAAATCATGCCGGCTTTGTGATGCCATGTGAAGATGCCGACAGGCTGTTTTTGTTTCCGCCTTCTTCTATGGCTGCTGCTTCCTTCGTTGCGACGATGGCGCTTGTCTCAAGAATTTACCGGAGGTATGATGCCGTCTTTGCCGACCGCGCACTGGCCGCAGCCAAAAAGTCCTATGCATGGCTGGAGGCTCACCCGGAATTTCTGTTTGAACGTATACCGGATTGCCACACCGGCGAGTATGGCGATTTCTCCGACAAGGATGAGCGTATGTGGGCCGCCATGGAGCTGTTCCGCTGTACCGGCGATACCTCTTACCTTGAAAAAGCAAGGACCTATTTTAATGAACATCCGAATCCGGTATATTACGGCTGGGCTGACATCAGCGGATTTGCCGGCTGGGCGTTACTTGAGGATGAGCTGATGAAATCCCCCGTTTCCGCAGAATCCGCTCCCCTCTCCGCCGAGGAGCAAAGCTTCCGGATCGCCTATAAGGAGCTGCTTCAAAAGGAAGCTGACCGCCTGCTTGGCATAATCAAAACAAGCGGTTACGGCGTTGCTCTCGGCTCCAAAGAGTACCCTTGGGGCAGCAACTTAACGGTACTGAATCGTGCGATGCTTCTCGGTACTGCGTATCTGCTGAACAAAGTTCCTGCTTATTACGCCGGCGTAGTACGTCAGATGGATTACCTGCTCGGTGTAAATGCCACGGATTACAGCTACGTTACCGGTGTAGGCTCCCACGCCTTTTGCAATCCGCATAACCGCATTACCGTTGCGGACGGCATTGAAGAGACAATACCGGGCTATGTATCCGGCGGAGCAAACGGTCATCCCGGTGATGAACTTGCAAAGAAGCTCATTGCACCGGATACTCCTCCGATGAAATGCTATGCAGACCGCTGGGAATGCTATTCCTTAAATGAAATCGCTATTTACTGGAATTCACCGGCGATTTTTGCGGCCGCATTCCTAGGGAAACGCTGATTAAAGCGTTTCCCCACCGAATTTTTGTAGTGAAGCTACAGTTTCTGCTGCAAATTCGTGCGAGCCGCCGGTCACTGATAAATAAAAGATACGAAAAGAGGGAGGGCTGCCTTGTTGGACAACTCTCCCTTTTGTATGGTACAAAAATGTCGCAGGTATTACTTTTGCAGATTCAATCCCTTTGCCTCATCACAGCCGAGAAGCACATTCAGACACTGGATTGCCGCACCGGATGCGCCCTTACCGAGATTATCAAACTGGGCAGCAACCACAATACGCTCTTCATTACCGGTAACATAAATTTTTAATCCGTCCCAGCCTGATAACCCGTTACCTGCAAGGAATCCGCCTGCAGCCACCTCATCATCCGGCGCGCTTACCTCAATAAACTGCTCGCCCCTGTAGTAGTCTGCGTAGTACGCGAGGAGGCTTTCCGGCGTCTCTTTTTTTGCAAGCATATCCGCATAAAGCTGTACATTTACTACCATGCCGCTGTAATAATCATCAATAATCGGAGAAAACAACGGGGTACGTTCCAGTCCCGTAATTGCTTTCATCTCTTTTAAGTGCTTGTGCTGCTGGGTCAGCGCATATACTCTGCCGGAGGCAAGCTCCGCCGGTCTGTCTTCGCTCTCGTATACCGCGATTGTCTTCTTTCCCGCTCCGCTGTAACCGGAAAGTGCAAAGCAGCTCACCGGATAATCTTTCGGCAAAATCCCGCCTTTTACAAGCGGATACACCAAAGAAATAAAGCCCGATGCATAGCAGCCCGGCACCGCAATACGTTTACCGTTCTTTATCGCGGCTCTGTGCTCCGGGGAGAGCTCCGGAAATCCGTATGCCCAGCCGGGCTCCGTGCGATGTGCCGTAGAAGCATCAATAATCACTACCTTTTCATTCTCCACAAAGGAAACCGCTTCCTTTGCAGCCGCATCCGGCAGACAGAGAAAGGTCACATCCGATGCATTAATCATCTTCTTTCTCTCCTCCGGGTCCTTACGCAGCTCCGGGTCAATCTTCATAATCTCAATATCGTCACGATTTTTAAAACGCTCGTATATTCTAAGTCCTGTCGTTCCTTCACTTCCGTCTATAAACACTTTTGTTTTCATGTCCGGTTCTCCTTTTCTGTCTGGTTTCATAATTTTACATTCGTTTTAACTATTTGTCAACTGTTGCCGGCATCTTCTTTCCATAACGTATCTTTTTTTCATTTTTTTCGTAATTTATTAGAAAAAGTCTTTTTAGTGTCTAATTGAAAAATAGCTCACCAGAATCTCTTTAATATGGTTATATCTTCTGGCATAAGAATTCTCTACACGAATTATCTGCAAATTATGTTGCTTACAGATTTCATTTTTCTTTTTATCCCTGACTTTTACTACTTCATCCTCAAAGTGTTCTTTCCCATCCAGCTCAATTGCCAGTACAGGAATATCCTGTCCTCCCTGACGCTCATATACCACAAAGTCAAAACGCCCCGAATAGAATAAATCGTTATAACCTATATTATTTTCAAACACTTGTGAGATTGCCACCTCTTTTTGTACTGTATAGCGACTCTGCGTGAGCCAGATATTGCCTAACGCATGAGTTAAGTTTTGTAAAAATGCCTCCTCCGTAGCGGTACTAAAAGGTTTTACTCCCAACGCCCTTGAATTAGCCAGTTTCTGCGTCACCTCAGATTTTCCGTTTTGGCGAACGTATTCTACCAGTTCATACAAATCATCATCTTCATGTTCTACATGCAGCCGAGCCATATTCTCTGAATCCGCCAACACAATCAGTCTGTCTCTTGCGCGGGATGTCGCAACATTAATCAATTCCTTATTGTTTTTCAACCACTCATAAGTACCGGTCTGGGTTTGATCCGTTATTGCCGTAGAAAACAGTACCACATCCTTCTCATCTCCCTGAAAGGCATGAACCGTTCCGCATACCACATTTTGCAGATTTTCCTTCTGCAAAGCATTCTCAATCATTTTCTTCTGATTTACAAAAGGCGTGATAACCCCTATGGTCTTTTCCTTATTATGACCAGCATATTCTATAATTGCATGTACCTCTTCCGGTGCCGTATTTTTCACCTCGGCTCGCCCATTCTTTACATCCATATATATCAGAGGATGTTCTTCCTTACTGTTGGAACATACCTCCAAACGGGAGTTATAGTATTTTCTATTGTTGAACTCTATTATCTTTTTATTGCATCGATAATGATTACGTAACAATACTTCGTCACTAACCGCATCACAAGCCAAAAAAGTCTTATAAACGGAATTCTTCCGATAATCATATTCCTCTGCCACACTATACTTCTTTCGTAGCTTTTGGTTCGTTACTTCATCCAGTAAAATAACAGGATTCAACTGTTGCGGGTCCCCTACCAGCATCAGGTTTTCTCCGCGAATAATCGGAACCAGAGACACTGCTGTGTTACACTGACTTGCTTCATCCATAATCACCATATCAAAGGCAGGCTCCGGAGCACCCAGTTTATGTGCAGAGATACACGTAGTTATAATAATCGGAAAAATTTTCTGAAGTTTTTTCACATTCGCTGTTTCACTCAAATATTTCGTAAAGCTTGCAACCTGTGTCTCTTCCGGTTCTTCAAAAATAATACTGCGTAGTTCCTTAAATCTGGCATCATCTAATTTCTTGATATATTTCGCTGATGTAAAATATAAATATTGATACAACTGGTCATAATCAGAGTCCAAAAGCGATATCGCATCTTTGTCAGTAATTTGCCCTGCCTCATGAATTTTACTTTGAACCTGCGTCAGCTGCCTTCCCTGCAAGTCAATCTGGAACGGTATCATTTCCATTCCAACCCTCGCTCTTACCTGAAATTCCATCATCCGGGTCAGAGTTTCCTGTCGTTCCGTCAAATCCAGCACTTCCTCATACCGCTTTAACAAATTCGATAACTGCTTGGCACGTTCGATTCGGTTATCCTTCTTCTTCTCCAGAGTAGATTCATATATTTTAATATTCTTTACCTGTTCATACAGTTTTTTTATGTATTCTATTGCCTCTTTTACCTTCTCCACATTTCCGAGTCGAAGCACCGGAAACGGAACGGTTCTCCCTTGATATTCCATACCGCTTAGCTTTTCAAAAACTCCATTGATGGGATGATTGTTGTAAGAGGTAAATAATACGGTTCTTTCATTAAAAAAAGCAGTAACAATCGTGTTAATAATAGTATTTGTCTTGCCGGTTCCCGGAGGACCCTGTATATACGCTACAGGATACTTCATACCGTTGTTAATCGCCAGCAACTGATCCAGATTGATATTCTGATTCACCAGTGTAATCGGGTATTCCCTCTTTCGTCTCGGACGACTCACCAGATCCCCGAAAAATGCCTTAATCGGAATCGTCGCCTTATCCTCATGGTACATATCAATAATTGCCTGATACTCCTTATGTAAATCCAGAACTACATCCATTCCCAAACCAATAATATACGGCATATCATCTACGCCCATAACCTGTTTGGTATGCTTCATGACACAGTCTTTAATTTTCTCTTGATTTTTTTCAAAATCAGTCAGCAGCTCATAATCGTCCGCATCTAAATACTTGCGAATATTTTCCTTTACATCACCCATGATATATTCCGTACAAATACTGATTTCATCATCCGGATGTAACACTCTGCGTTTCACATCCAGCTGCAGCTTTCTATAGGCAAGTACATAAAGTCCCTTAACGGTATGTATGCTAAGTACATTCATAGCCAACTGCTGAATGACCAATTTACCGTCTCCTCGTGATTTTTCGTCCATTTTCTGCTGAAAATGCTTTACTATTGTACGAAACTGTGCCTCATTTAACTGATAATCACAGCCTTTAAAACTTTCCCTATCCAAAAAACGAACCAATTCGAAATCCGAATAATAAGGAGTAGTATCCATCTTGTTACACATCTCCAAATAGTTCAGGATTTTCAAATTGGCTGCGTTATCAAACAATATTTTATATTTATGGGGATTTAAATAAATGTCCTCTACCAGCTTTTCATTGACAGGACAATACGAACCTTCTACTATCTGGGTGGATAAAATAGAATCAATATAAATATAGTCGTAAGAACCTATTGTATACTGACTTAAATGAAGTCCCTCTACTGACAGTGTCTTCTTGACTACATTCAAATCCCGTATACCTATCCAATACTTCGTAACCTGTTCTTCTTTATTACGATATTCTATTTTTAACCATTTTCCCTCGTGAATTGCCCTAAAAATATCATGATAAACTTTGTTCATGGAAACCCCTTTGTGTTTATGACTTTATTCAACATCTTATTTTTATGACAATATTCTACCAAATAAAGCTGGTTTATTCAATAGTAACCAAGCAAAAAACAAACTCATAAGAACCTCCGACATCGGGGACACCATAACCTCGCCATCCCTGAAGAAGGCAGTAAAGCAGGCAAAAATGCAAAATCCGATACTAATATTTTTTCAAATGTCTCTTGTATGCTGTAAACATCCCAACGGTCAATACTCCGAAAATAAATCCGCATATTCGGTTTTCAAAACATCTCTTATAACCTCTTTGCTTATTACAAATTCAGGAGTTCCCATTGAACCCGGAGCCACTTCATACTTGTCGAAAGTAATCACCAGATCATTAGTATCATCCCAATAGAAATTGTGATTTTCCGTAAGGCTGACAATATCTTTTCCGAAAACACTGTCATCCATCCAATATACAACTTTACTGTCATTTTCCATCTGTAGCTTCATTTGCCTTTTGATTTCCTGTACCAGAACATCATAGAAACCGTCATCCTGTGCCAGGTCACCTAACTTCACAATCTCATTGGTACGTTTGTCTATATGATAAAACTTATAGTATGTGTTGCTGCTTCCCGTCGCCCTGTGAACCCTGATTTTAAGTGTGAACCAGGTATCGGTATTCGTTACGGTTTCGTAGTCAAGATAAATCGAACCGTGTCCTTCATCACCGACCAGCTCAACTTCTCTATAGAATTCCCTGACAAGCGTCTCCGTCAGCTGTGAAATATCCTGATTAATTTGTTCGGCCGCATCGCCGGCCCCGGTTATTTTCGGCACATCAATCTTCATCTCATGCTTGTCATCAGAGTAAAAGTAATTGCGAATGGTGATGGCCCGGACAATATCCCCGATTACGGGAATCCGGTTCAGGGTCTGTGCATATGCAACACTCACATTCGGGAGCAGGAAGATTGTTACAAAAACAAAGCAGACTGCCGCTGCCGCAACACACGGAAATACACGAACCCTTTTTACGGAAGGCTTACCTTCCGGCAATTCGGCAAGAGCCTGCTCGATTCGATTTCGGACAGAAACAGGAATGTCCGTATATTCCTCCGATGCTTTTCTTTTTATATCTCTATCAAATTTATTCATCTGCCAAACACCTCCTTCAAACTCTCCCGTAATATCTTTCTCGCACGTGAAAGCCGTTGTCTGACAGCTACAACGTTCGTGCCTGTGATTTGCGCGATTTCCGATACCGAAAGATTTTCATAATAAAACATCACAACAACGGTCCGATATGGCTGTTTCAGGCTTTCTACCGCATCACGAAGTGCAAGCTTTGTTGTAATATCGTTCTCCGCACCGTCATCGGCCGGAGCCTCGATTTCCTCCATAGAAATAAGCTTCGAATTTTTGCGAATCATCTCAACTGCTGCATTGTGAACAATTTTAAGTATCCACGGTCTGAAGGAGCTTTTATATTTAAGGGAGTTCAGATTCTTATAAGCACGGTATATCGCTTCACTGATGACTTCCCCTGCATCGGATTCGTTTCTTACAATAGAAAATGCCAAAGAATACATTGCCTTTTCATAAAGTCGTATGCATTCACAGAACTCGTCTTTGTCCGTCAAAATCAACCCTCCCCGATTAAGGCTGCCGTCTGTCTGATAATCCATTCACCCCACTCAATATAATATTTTGCATAAAGATGTGCACTATCCTGGGATTTTTCGGCCGGCAGGCTTCCGTTTTCATCATCAAATAATACATTTACATCAAAATAGAAAATCTTCTTACCGTCCGCCAGCCCTGAAATAGCACTGTTAAATTCATTTATGGCATTGTTATTTATTACTTTATCACTATCCGAACGGCTTTTTGTAACATGCAGATTTGCCTCTATAATGATAATCGCATCCGGCTGTTTCTCCTGAATGTAGTCAATCAAATCCGCATATTTTGCCACTGTGTTTTCCCTATTGTAGCCCAGCTCATTAATACCGAGCATTACATATATCTTATCATAGGTTTTATAGTTCAGCAACTCGTCAAGCGTAACCTTTCCTACTGTGGGAACGGAAACCGTTTTTTCGTTAATGTTATATACATTCATTCCGACATTTGCAAAAAAGTCTGCACCTTCAAGGATAGAATATTCCGAAAGACCTACCGTTCTCGAATCCCCGATAAACAAAGCATCCTCCATTGATGTTGTGTGTGTGTTAAATTCATTGTTCCCATTACCGGTAGGTTCTTCCCCTGCTGCGACACTTTCCGATTCGGAATTTTCACCTTCTGTGACATTTTGCTCATTAGCGTCATTATCCGGTTCTTCGTTTCCACATTCCGCATCTTTTTCCGCTTTACTGTCACTCTCATATTCGGAATCTCCGCCTTCCGGTAAACTGTCATCGGTTACGGATGGAGGCATCGTTATAAGTTCACTCTGCCCGGGATTTCCGACAGCACCCTCATCGGAACCGGACGCCGGTACCGCTCCGAAGTACATAAAAAGTATAACTCCGGCAATCAATAAACATAAGGACAAAAAAGTAACCAGATTTGACTTTTTCATTTTCTTTCCTCCTAAAATCTGAAATATAAAAACGGGTCATCAAAACCACGATACATACAATAAACACTTGCAAACAATATTACGGCAAGCATCGACCGAATAACGATACGGCTTTTTATGCGTTCTAAAATACGGTACGGCAATTTTGTCGAAAAAAGGATTCCCGCGATAAAAAAGGGATAATACAGACTCAAGTATTTTAGATAGTCATATCGAAATACCGACCATACGCCCTGCCCGAAAAACGGAAACAAGCGTGTAAAAAATATTCCGAGCTGCCCCACATCTTCAATAGCGAATATTGCCCAGGTAAGCGGAATCAGAACAGCCATATAAATATGACCGGCTATCGGCACTCTGTTCATAAATCTCCCGATGAAAAGCTTTTCCGCCGTTATTATCAGAAACAGTACGGTTCCCCATAGCACAAAATTGTAGCCTGCACCGTGCCATACTCCCGTTAGCAGCCATACAATGAGCAGATTTCTGATTGTAGCGATTCTACCGTCTCTGTTTCCGCCAAGCGGGATATAGACATATTCTCTGAACCATGCTCCGAGTGTGATATGCCACCGTCGCCAGAACTCTGTCATTGTCCGGCTTGTGTATGGGTGGTCAAAGTTTTTCGGCAGCTTAAAACCGAGCATTCTTCCAAGTCCCATCGCCATCAAGGAATATCCGAAAAAATCAAAATATATTTGGAAGGAAAATGCGATTATCCCCATCCATGCAAGCGGTGTCGATATACTTTCAAACCCGATTACGCATATCTGTGTCCATAGCTTTCCGACAGGATTCGCAAGCAACACCTTCAAGCCCAATCCAAAGAGAAACAGACCAAAGCCGTCTGCTATTGAGGTTATTCTGATTTTTCGTCTGCATAATTCCTTCCTGACCTGAGGATACGTTACAATCGGCCCGGCAATCAGCTGCTCAAACATTGCTATGTAAACGGCATACCGAAGAAGACTTTCTTCTGCCTTTACAGTCCCCCTGTAGACATCCAAAAGATAGGAGATGCCCTGAAAGGTATAAAAAGAAATACCGATAGGTAACACAATCTCCGCCGTGAAGTGAAACTCCGGTACATGACGGTTGATTTCGCTCAGCACAAACCCGGAATATTTAAAGATGACAAGGCAAAGCAGACGAAAACCAACTCCAAGCGTTAAAAATATTTTTTTGTATGCCGGATACCTTTCTATCCATAACCCCATCGCAAAATCAGTAAAAATGCCGAATATAAATAGTATTAAATATTCGGGGTTATGAAACGTCCCTACAAAATAAAAGCACAAACTGCCAATCAGCAACACACCGTTTTTAAAACATTCGGGCACCAAATAATAGCACCCGAAGAATATGGGAATAAAAATAAAAATGAATTGTAAACTGCTGAATACCATACTGTTTCTACCACCGTTTCACTGTTCTGATAGATAGACGTACAAACAATACAAAAGGTGACAAAAAAAGCGGAGCAATTTGCCCCGCTTTCCTTTCGTTCTATTTACATCTTTTCAAGAAGCCGCAACAAAGACTCATGTGCAAGAGAAAATGCCTCAAATCCGCTTAAGACCTTTGTTTCCCCTTCTGCAATCGCATCCTTCCCTTTCTCCAGTCCCGCAAAGCCGGAGAAGTTAAAAAGATGCGGTTCCAACGACAGAAAGCCCTCATAGCCGTTTTCAAACAACCTCTTTAAAATGTCTGCTACATTGCCGTCACCCATACCTGCCGGTACAACGTTTCCGTTTGCAGCGAGAGCATCCTTCACATGGACATAGGCGATAGAATCCTTCAGCAATTCATAGGCTTCCAAAGTATCCTGCCCTGCCTGCACAAAATTAGCAAAATCAAATATTGCCTTGAAATGCTCTCCCGAAAAAGCATCCATTAATTCTCTGCATTCCTTTGCTTTTTCACCGTAAATGCCCTTCTCATTCTCATGCAAAAGCACTGCATCATTTGCTGTAGCGTAATCCACAAACTGTCCTATTCTGTCAAACACCTGAGCCCGGTAAACTTCATTTTTTCCTTCCGGTATGTAGAAGCTGAATATTCTGATGTTCTTTGTTTCCATCATATGTGCAATTTCAACCGCTCTCTTGAACGCTTCAAAATGCTTCTCAAACGGTTCTTCAATTTTCTCTGTTAGACGATATAATTGACCGGCTTTCTCCGGAAAGTAATCATGCCTTCCCTATTTCTGCAGCCCAGGAAAGAGTCAATGAGGTAATTGCTTATATTCAGGAGCATATCTATGACAATCTCACGGTCACTGACCTTGCAAAGCACTTCTTCCTGCACCCGGACTATTTATCACGGCTGTTCAAGCGGCATGCCCACACCTCGGTTTGTCACTATATCACCCTGCAGAAAATTGCCACGGCACAGAACCTGCTTAGGGAAGGATATACTGTAACCCAGGTACAGGAAAAGCTCGGCTACTCCAGTTATGCCTACTTTTTTAAAGCATTTCAAAAAAATGCCGGTATCTCCCCGAGCCGATACCGTGCAATGGTTAATGAATAATTTAATTTCGCGCAAGGAATCGTCGCGCTTTGCACGACAAAGCACGACAAATAAATTTTTCCCCTTGCATTTTTGACTTGAATATGGTACACTCAGTCCGAACCAAATATACAGACAGTTCGAAACCATCCTGTCTTTAAACAAAACTATGGAAAAGGATGGGACGCAGTGCGTCCTTTTTTCGTCCTTACAGGATTTTTTCACTGTCCGAAACTCAAAGGAGAATAAAAAAATGAAAGAAAAAATGAAAAAAGAACTTTGTGCGCTCGGACTTCTACTCAAATCAGTACCTGCCCTGACCTTCTCTTTGTTTATCATCTCGGTCTTTTCGATGAATCTTCTGGCAAACAAGAGTCTGGCAGTTCCGTTTGAATGGCTGGCACTGGACTGTGGTATCCTCTTCTCATGGCTTACCTTTATGACCATGGACATTCTCACAAAGCATTTCGGTCCGAAGGCGGCAACACAGCTATCGGTTGTAGCAATACTTATCAATCTTCTACTTTGCCTGATGTTTTTTATCGGTAGCCGGATTCCGGGCGTATGGGGCGAATCTTACGTTCCGGGAAGTGAAGACGTGATTAATACCGCCCTGAATCATACCTTTGGCGGTACCTGGTATATTCTCGCAGGCAGCACGACAGCATTTTTAGTTTCTGCCATTGTAAACAACTTTTCCAATTATGCGGTAGGCAGGTGCTTTAAAAAACGCCCGGACGGATTTCTTCCATACATCTGCAGAGTTTACATTTCCACCGCACTCGGTCAGTTTGTCGACAATCTGGTGTTTGCTCTTTTGGTCAGCCACGTGTTCTTCGGCTGGTCACTGTTACAATGCATCACCTGTGCCCTGACCGGAATGCTTGCAGAGCTTTTATGTGAATTTATTTTTTCTTATTTCGGCTTTCGTATCTGTAAAAAATGGGAAAAAGCGAAGGTCGGAAAGGAATATTTTGATTATCTGAAACAAACGGAGGTCTGATATGAACGTATTGATTACCGGCACAAGCCGCGGCATCGGAGAAGCAATTGCACTGAAATTTCTACAGCAGGGACACTGTGTTACCGGAATAGACCGGGAAGCCGCATCCATTTCAGACAGGCATTACACCCATGTGCAGACGGATATATTTTCCGGTAATTTGCCGGAGCTTCCGGATACGGAAATTCTGATTAATAATGCGGGGGTACAAGATTCCGGCATGGATATTGATATTAACCTGAAGGGAACCATCCGTGTCACCGAGAAGTATGCGCTTCAAGAGCACATCAAAAGCGTGCTTTTTATTGCCTCAGCAAGCGCACAGACCGGTGCGGAATTTCCGGAATATTCTGCCTCTAAGGGCGGCATGGTGGCATATATGAAAAATGTTGCCCTGCGCATTGCGAAATACGGTGCCACCTCAAACAGCCTGTCACCGGGCGGCGTCATTACCAGTCTGAATGACCACATTCTGAACGACCCTGCTCTCTGGAAACAGGTCATGGATGAGACCCTGCTTCCGAAGTGGGCTACCGTGGATGAAATTGCCGAATGGGCATATTTTGTAACGGTCATCAATAAATCCATGACTGCACAGGATATTTTAATTGATAACGGAGAAGCCGCCAAATCCAATTTTATCTGGTAAGGCGGCCTCCCGACTCGTATTTACGTCCACTTCTTCAATTCCTCGCCACTACAGTTGCCGACGATAACTTCTATGTTATCAAAACACTCCGTAGCAAGGGCATACGCCGTCATCCGAAGATGCCCTTCCACAATCACAAAGTTCTCATAATCCGAAGTCAGGAAAAATAATTTCGGAAAAGAACCGCCATTCCTGATATACTCAGCAGCCCGTAAAAATCCGTCATTACTCACGCCGTAAACCGTTTTTCCGGCTCGTATCGTTTCCGCTGCCGAAAGCGGCATGTGTGTTCCTGCGGACAACTCATTCCAGTAGCTGTAATCGATATATCTGATTTTTTCTAAATCTGCATTTGAAAAAGTGCACAGCTTCCATTCGGATACAGCCGGAAACCGTTCAAACATTTTCTGTCCCATGCCGTATCCCCGAAATTCTCCAAGCAGCCTTTTTCGTCCGGCATTTTCAGCTGTATTCTGCAAATCTGCCGATATAATAATGCTTTTTTCAAGCCCCAGCTTTTCAAATGCTTCTTTCAGCTGCTCCGAAAACCGCTCAGAGGTATATTCCGCTTTCAGATACTCTAAAATCATTTCATCTTCCGAGCTTTCACGTAAAATCTTCATCCCAATTTATCCTTTCGGTACAATAGATTTACAGGACAATCACTGCTCTATTTGCAGGCGCTTCGGCATGTCTCCCGCGTGTAAAAGCATTTCAGAAGCCTTGCCTACATCGATCGTTCCGTTTTTTATCCAAAATCCCATTACAAGAGACAGGCATACCCGTCCGAGAGATTCGCTAATCCCTGCCTCATCATATTGACTTCGATTCTGTACACAAACAGATGCTATCCCCTGTGCATGCAGACACATTTCGTTTACCAGTGTCTGCGCCTCTTCCTCCGTAAGACTAAAATTCTTCCTTACTTCAGATACCATAGGAATCAGCACCTCAACAAAATCCCCATTAACAAATCCGACGGTTGGGCGACTAATGCCCTCCATCATGTAAACAAGGCGGTAAATATTCGGATGCTCATAAGCATATCGAATCCACCTGAGTCCAAATTCCTTAAATGCCGGAATATAATGCAGACATTCTCTGATATAGTCCGTACTTTCCTTCAATGCCCTTTGATATATCTCCTCTTTCAACTCATCCATCCCTGTAAAATACGTAAATATCGGAGTAGGTGTTGTATTCAGTCTCTTCCCTATCTCCCTTGCGGTAACATAACCAATCCCCTTTTCCTCCGTAAGGGCATATGCCGCATCGATTACTTCTTCCTTCGTAAATTTCGGTTTTGGTGGCATGGCAACCTCCTATAATCCAACTATGTATTTAAAGCTCTACCCACACTACTCATATCACTATTTCGACTCATATGTATTCTCAAGAATCTTTAATCCTTCGTGCATATCCTTCCCAAGAATTTCCTGCGTTTTGGCAAAATCGTATCTCTCGTGAAGCCTGTCATGAACCGTAAGAAATGCCTTTTTCCCATACTTTTTGATAAACATCGCCTGTGCCTTTGCCGCGTCTGCTCCGTCATTTTCCGGAGTATAAAAGCCTTTCGTACAGACTTCCAATTCTTCACACTCATAACAGCCGTCGATGTTCTTAGCCTGACAGCACGCTGCATTGGGACAGACCTTATCCGGGAAGCAGGTCGCAAAGGAGCAGACATTATAATTTGTTCTGCAAGAGCCGCACCACTGTCCTAAAAAGCAATGGTTGCAGGAAAATCCGCAATAGGCAATCGGATCGATTCCTTTTCGTGCCAGCCTGCACAATCTGTTCTTGATACGCTGCATTGCTTCGATATGCATCATCCAGTGTCTGCAAAACGGCATTTTAAGTAGACCCAGAATATCCTTTCCGCACCAGTAATCAATCAGCCATACCGCTTCTTCGTCCTTACTTACACATCCGGTCTTTCGTAACCTCTCCTTATCGGCTTCATCGAACTTCCTGTGAAGCTGCGAATACTCCATTGTACGAAGAAGCTCATCTGTCGATTGCATGACCTCTCTTGCGTATTCATACAGCACACTTATATTCAGGTCCTTTGAAAATTCAACTATCTGCTCTCTGTGCAATTCATTCCCGGTAGTAATGCATTTCGTACCGATTTTCTTTTGATAATCACCGGCAAAAAGAATCTGTTCGTCCCCCAGAATCAGGGAATGTGCCACAATATCCTCAATTCTGAAAATATGCCAGATAGAATAGGCAAGCGTCTTGCTGTGATACCCCTTTGCATTTGCATACGGCATCCGGTAAAATGCTTCCGCCGGAAACCCATTTACAACATACTTTATCTGTTCAAACATTTCCTGACGGAATTCAAGTAAAAGCTGTATGCCTTCCGTATAAGTAGCTTTCTTCCCGAGAAGCGCCTGTATCTGCTTGTTTCTTTCAGCCCAGTCTTTATTCATGAAATAAACCCTCCTCCTTTACTTCTTTCGCATCACAAAACATATTCATACAAAAAAAAATCAATCCACCCTACATTGCTACCCTATTTTGGTGCTTTCATAGTCAATCCCTGCACGCCTTGCCTGACTGCAAAGATCCCTGACCTGTAATGTGTACTGCTTTCCATCCTTTAGGAAATGAGTACCGCACTGTCGGAAGCAGAAAGAAACATTTTTCCTGATGCATTGCTCTCTGATATCAAGCACCCAGTCATAGTCCAACACTCTGGCATTTCTGTCTGATTCTCCGCCTACCGTCACTGCCTCTATTCCGTCCAGGTATTTCTCCATATCAATAGTACCGATAAGCGGCTGCGCGGTTATCTGCTTATGCTTAATCGGAAGTGTCCGGAAAACAGACAGCTTTTTGTCTGCATTCTCCTGATTTTCAACCGTGCAGCAGACTACTACATTATCGTATCCATCTCCCCAATCCTCCGGAATGCATTGCATAAAACGTTCGATTCTCTTTGTCAGGAACAAAAACGTACAGTCACTTCTTTCACGAATGATATCCCAGCATTCACTTCTCCACGGATCTGCGTCCTCAAGCAGAAAATCACTGGAAAAGCACAAATAAATCAAACCTGCTCCCGTCTTGTATTCGCCGTTTTTCTTCTTCGCTGTTAATCTGTAAAAATTATCATTTCTGACGATTTTGTCGGTGTCAATTCCACGCTTCGCATCTCCCTTATGAATATAGCAAAACTTACATCCCTCGCTGCATCTGTGACAGCCTCTCCACGGATCCCATCTTCCCATATGTTCACAGACTCCTTTTCATTTGAAATATCCCTACCTTGCCTATCTATGTTATACTTGCTTCCGGTTCGGTCTTCGTTTGATTAACAACAACTTCTGATTTTCCGAGAGTTATCAAAATATTTGCGACATTCTGCTTCATATAGAGCGTACAAAGAGTCTTTCCGCCCCGTCTGAACTTATATTCATAAATCCACTCCCCAAACCCCTTACTCCAAATCCGTTCCGTCTATTTGAACGTTCATACTCTCACCCATGTTTTACAACGCATGTATTGAAACATTTGTTTTATTATAATTCATAACATCCGCATTGTCAATATTCATGCAGATAAGCTTTTTAATACCACTTTAAATGCCTTGACAAAAAGCAATAGGAGGGATACAATCGCGTTTGGAAATATACAGAAGTTTTTTACAGAACATGATAACAAAAGAGGTAATATAAATTGGAATCATCAGAATTGTTTCGTTTGGAAAAAGTCAGTAAAATATTATTGAAGCTGGCACCGCCTGTGATGCTTGCACAACTCATTCAGGCACTTTATAACATCATCGACAGCTTATTTGTGGGGAGATGCTCCGATTCAGGTCTTACCGCCCTGTCTATCATTTACCCGCTCCAGCTTTTAATGATTGCCCTGGCGGTCGGAACCGGCGTCGGTATTAACACTGTTATAGCCGCAAAGCTCGGTATCGGTAAGCAAAAGGAGGCTGACGAATATGCCGGAGTAGGCACTCCTCTGGCAGTCGCACTGTGGCTCTTATTTGCTGTAATATGCTGGTTCATCATGCCGGCATATGCAAAAATGTCCACAGACTCCGAGGCTGTCATACATGATGTCATCCTGTACGGCAGAATTGTTTGCGTTTTCAGTTTCGGTTTGTTTCTTGAAAGCATCTGGACAAAGATACTCCAGGCAAACGGCGATATGAAGACTCCCATGCTTGCACAAATCATGGGTGCTGTTACCAATATCATTCTGGACCCTTTACTTATTTTCGGTATGTTCGGGCTCCCGGAGCTCGGCATCGGAGGTGCTGCGGCAGCCACGGTAGCAGGGCAGATTGCAGCCGCACTGATTGTACTTAAGAAGGGCTTCCGGAAATCTCCGGCAATAAGCGTGTATCCGCGGTACATTGCAAGGATTTTCCGTCTGGGAATGCCAAATATATTAATGCAGTCTGCATACACCTTTTACATACTCGGACTAAATCTGATTTTATCCACCTTTTCCGACCAGGCAGTAACCACTCTCGGCCTGTATTATAAGTGGCAATCCTTTTTCTTTATTCCTCTGGGTGCCATGCAGACCTGCATTGTACCGATTGTCAGCTATAACTATGCCGCAGGGAATATAGAGCGCTGCCGAAAAAC
>JAQXOR010000163.1 GCA_029099805.1 Lachnospiraceae bacterium | reverse complement strand
GGTTGCAATAAGCCTTTTATTCATCTATCATTTGTCCAAAAGAAAGGTCTAAGAAAATATTGCGATACTAAAGAAAAGAAGAAATCAGGAAGGAATCTGAAGCAGATATAATATTGGAATATGGTATAGAAAGTTGCGAATCATTCATTTGTTTTTGCTTTGTTCGTCGGAGAGAATCCAAAACAGATGAGCTGTCCGCAGCTTTTTTTATAGGAAATTGCGGAAGTATATCGTGTCCGTGCCGCCATACTTATGATTTATGCGACTGCCCCTTTATCGTTGACAAATAAGGAAGAATTAGGTATAGTTTATAAATAGGGGCGTATAGAAAGAGGATAGTGGAAAGGAGAAGCGGATGAAACTGCTGAAATTGTGGAAAAAGCTTCTGAAGGTGTTATTACATCGTGTAGTTATTGTCGGAGTACTCCTTTTGCTGCAGATTATCTGGATGGTAGTAAATCTGACAGAGCTTGCGGCATATTTCCCTTTGGTTAATACGGCATTAAATATATTAAGTCTGATTGCGGTACTGGCAGTTGTAAATGCAAGAGATAATCCTTCGTATAAACTGGCATGGGTTATTGCTATTTTAGTGTTTCCGATGCTCGGCGGGGCAATGTATCTGTTGTTTTCCGGATGGCTTCCTTCCAAAAATCTCAGGAATAAGTTGACAAAAGCGGAAAATCAGTTGCGCCCGTTTATCAAGCAGGAGGAAGCAGTATTTCAATCATTGCGGGAGCTTGATTTTGCAGCAGCAGGACAAGCACAGTACATCCGGGATTTCGCCAAGTTTCCGGTCTGGAATGACAGTACGGCTACGTATTTTAAATGTGGGGAAGAGAATTTTCCGGTCTTACTGGATGAATTAAAAAAGGCAGAACACTTTATTTTTCTGGAATATTTTATTGTGGAAGAAGGGGAAATGTGGAATTCTATTTTAGAAATTCTGAAAGAGAAGGCCGCTGCCGGCGTGGATGTCCGTATGCTGTATGATGACCTGGGCTCTGTCTTTGTATTACCGTATAAATATTACCGTACGCTGGAATCATACGGAATTAAATGTGAAGCGTTTAATAAATTTGTTCCGGTTTTTTCTCTGGTAATGAATAACCGTGACCACAGAAAGATACTGGTAATTGACGGACATACTGCTTTTACCGGAGGAATCAATCTGGCAGATGAATACATTAACAGAAAGGCAAAGTTCGGGTATTGGAAGGATACCGGTATTATGGTACGGGGAGAGGCAGCAGTAAACTTAACTGTTATGTTTTTAACTGTATGGAATGCAATCCGGCCGACCGATACAGACTTTTCCCGACTTTTACCTCATGCCTATCATTCTGGGATTTTTAAAGGAGATGGGTATATTCAGCCTTACGGGGATTCTCCGTTAGATAAGGAAACAGTCGGAGAAAATGTTTATCTGAATATGATTTCCGCTGCCAGAAAATATCTGTATATTTTTACCCCATATCTGATTGTGGATAACGAGATGATAACAGCACTCAGTCTGGCGGCAAAGCGTGGAGTTGACGTGAGAATCGTAACACCGGGTGTCCCGGACAAAAAGCTGGTATACTGGCTGACACAGTCGTATTACAGGCAGTTTATTGATAATGGGGTCAAAATATATCAGTATATTCCGGGCTTTATCCATGCGAAGGTATTTGTATGTGACGATATTTATGCAACGGTAGGAACAATTAATCTGGACTACCGAAGCCTGTATTTGCATTTTGAGTGCGGTGTGTTTTTATGCCATTGCAGTGAGATTGCAAAAATCAAAGAGGATGCAATCGAAACGATGGAGCAGAGCAGGCTGATTACAAAGGAGCTGGCGCAGCGCAGATTACCGGTACGTCTTGTACAGGCAATTCTTCGTGTATTTGCGCCGTTATTATAAAAGGAATGGAGGACTAGAAAATGGCAGTTCGTATTGATGGAAAGATGATTTCTACCCAGATTAAGGAGGAATTGAAGGGGAAGGTTGCACAGTTAAAAGCGCAGGGGACAGAGGTTACTCTTGCGGTGATTCAGGTGGGAAATGACCCGGCTTCTTCTGTTTATGTCGGAAATAAGAAAAAAGCGTGTGAATATATCGGGATACGTTCTCTGGCCTATGAATTACCGGAGGAGACGACACAAAAAGAATTATTGGATTTAATTTCGGAATTAAATGTGAGAGAAGATGTCAATGGTATTTTGGTGCAGCTTCCGCTTCCAAAGCATTTGAATGAGGAGGAAGTTTTACTTGCGATTTCTCCGTTAAAGGATGTAGACGGGTTTCATCCGGAAAATGTAGGTAATTTAAGCATTGGAAGAAAGGGCTTTGTCTCCTGTACGCCGGCAGGTGTAATTGAACTGTTAAAGCGTACCGGAGTTGAAATGGAAGGAAAGGAATGTGTAGTTCTCGGCAGAAGTAATATTGTCGGTAAGCCGATGGCTATGCTGATGCTTCGGGAAAATGCGACGGTTACGGTATGCCATTCGAGAACAAAAAATCTGAAAGAGATTACAAAGCGTGCGGATATTTTAATTGTTGCGATCGGAAAACCACGCTTTGTAACCGCAGACTATGTCAAAGAAGGTGCAACAGTAATCGATGTGGGCATCCACAGAAATGAAGAGAATAAGCTTTGCGGTGATGTGGATTATGCAGCAGTAGAGCCGGTTGCCGGAGCAATCACACCGGTTCCGGGCGGAGTCGGACCGATGACGATTGCCATGTTAATGAAAAACTGTGTGGAAAGCGTAGAGCTACAGAAGTAGGACGAAAGGATTAGTATGCAGATATATTTTGTATCACTCGGGTGTGATAAGAATCTTGTAGACAGTGAGTATATGTTAGGTCTTTTACGGGATGCGGGACATACACTGACGGATGTGGAAGAGGACGCAGAAGTAATTGTCATAAATACCTGCTGCTTTATTCACGATGCGAAGGAAGAAAGTATTGAGACTGTCTTGGAAGCAGCCGAGTTTAAAAGGTCAGGCAGGTGTAAGGTTCTAATCGTAACAGGCTGTCTGGCAGAGCGTTATCGAAGTGAAATTATGGAGGAAATTCCGGAAGTCGATGTGATTCTCGGAACGGCATCCTTTGATGCTGTGGCGAAGGCAATTGCAAGTGCGCAGAATGGTACAAAGACAGAGGTCTATAAGGAGCTGACATATCTGCCGCTGCCGGAGACAAAACGCGTTAACACTACCTGTGGATATACGGCATATCTGAAGATTGCAGATGGTTGTGAAAAGTTCTGTACCTATTGTGTTATTCCGTCAATTCGAGGAAAATACCGCAGTGTTCCGATGGAACGGATCTTAGAGGAAGCAAAGCAGCTGGCAGAGGATGGAGCAAAGGAACTGATTCTTGTAGCACAGGAAACAACTCTTTACGGAGTTGATTTATATGGAAAGAAAATGTTGCCTGAGCTTTTAAGAAAGCTTTGTGCAATTGAGGGTCCGAGGTGGATTCGTCTCCTTTACTGTTATCCGGAGGAGATTACGGATGAGTTGATTACAGTAATGAAGGAAGAAAAAAAGATATGCAGATACCTTGATTTACCGATTCAACATGCTTCCGATACCGTGTTAAAGCGCATGGGGAGGCGTACAACAAAGAAAGAGCTGGTTCGTCTGATAAAGAAACTGCGCCGGAATCTTCCGGGAATTGTCCTTCGGACGTCTCTGATTGCCGGATTTCCGGGAGAGACAGAAGAGGAGCATGAGGAGCTGCTTTCTTTTGTTAAGGAGATGAGGTTTGACCGTCTGGGTGTATTTACGTATTCCAAAGAGGAGAACACACCGGCAGCTAAGATGAAGGGACAGATTCCGGCAAGGGAGAAACGGCGCCGTCAAAAGGCAATTATGAAATGTCAGCAGCAGATTGCCTTTGAAAATGCGAGGGAGCGCATTGGAAAACGGTACGAGGTACTGATTGAAGGCAAAATGCCTCAGGAGGATGTTTATCTTGCACGTACCTATATGGATGCACCGAATATAGACGGATATTTGTTTGTGGAGTCTAAGGAGCATTATGAGTCCGGTGAATTTGTAAAGGTAAAAATAACCGGTGCAAGGGGCTATGATCTGATTGGGACAAATACCGAAAAAAAGAGGATACAGTAGGAGGATGTTATGAATTTACCGAATAAAATTACGATATTTCGTGTAATTATGATACCGGTGTTCCTGGTGTTTATGCTGGTACCGGAGATTCCTTACGGAAATTATTTTGCAGCAATTGTATTTGTTGTTGCCTGTCTTTCGGATGCGTTAGACGGGTATTTGGCTCGTAAGCATAATCTTGTAACCAATTTCGGAAAGTTTATGGATCCGCTTGCGGATAAGTTGTTGGTTTGTTCGGCACTGATTTGTTTTGTGGAGCTTTCCTATATGCCGGCATGGATTGTAATCATAATCATTGCCAGGGAGTTTATTATCAGCGGATTCCGGCTGATTGCTTCGGATAACGGAGTAGTAATTGCGGCAAGCTACTGCGGAAAGTTTAAAACGATTGCCCAGATGATAGCCTGTATTCTGTTAATTGTACAGCTGCCTTTTTCGTTTGCGGATGTGCTGGAGCAGATTTTTATCTGGTTAGCATTACTTCTTACCGTTGTTTCTCTTTGCGAATACATCTGGAAAAACAGAAACATACTGAAGGAAACAAAATAATCCGTTAATTTAAAGATTCTTTAACGATTTTACCACTAAAATGACATACTTGGTTGTTATCGTAAAAAAGGGAGAGGAAAGTGGAAATTCCGGGATAGAAAGAAAATGGAGGAAAGGAGCCCTTATGCAGAAAAAGAACGGAATTATATTATTCGGTATTCTTGTATTTTGTATGCTTTCCGGATGTAAAAAGCCGTCCGGGGATGATTTGCCGGCACCTACTTCTTCGCCGGATTCGTCCGTATCATTAACCCCCGGTCTTACGGTTATTCCGTCACTGATAACGGTTACTCCGCTGAAAACGACGGAGCTGCCGATTTATACAATCAGCGGGGACTTAACGGAACTTACCGCAGTCACTGCCCTGGTGGTAGAGGAGGAAGAGATTACAGAGCAGGTGGTAACAACGGCTGTTGCGGAGGCACTTGCAGATAATGCAATTTATGTCAGTGTGAATTCTGTGACACGTAAGGATGATATTGTTATTGTAGATTTTGATGCGGCTTCTCCGCCGGTCAGTCAGGTGGGAGCCGGGATAGAGGGCCTGATTTTAGATGCGTTTGGTCAGAGTCTTTTGGATAACATATCCGGATGTAAAGGAGTAAGCTATACCGTTGACGGAGGCAGATATTCCTCCGGTCATTTTGAACTTGAAGAGGACGATATTTATATGCGTCGATAACAAAGGAAAACAGGGCTGTCGCAATCTATGTGGCAGCCCGTCTATTTGAAATAAGGGCGTTGAAGGAGTATACATGAAAAGAATTATTGTTATCGGCGGAGGCGCCGCCGGTATGATGGCTGCCATAACAGCTGCCGAGGAAGGAGCTGCTGTTGTGTTGCTGGAAAAAAATGAAAAGCTCGGCAAAAAAATATACATTACCGGAAAGGGCAGATGTAATGTAACCAATGCCTGCGAGTTGGAAGATTTTTTTAAGAATATTGTGACAAACAGGCGGTTTATGTACAGTGCCCTGTATGCGTTTACCAATGAGCAGACAATGAACTTTTTTGAAGAATGCGGGGTACCGTTAAAGATTGAGCGAGGGGAAAGGGTCTTTCCGGTTTCCGACAAGTCTTCGGATGTGATTCACGGACTGGCAGGAAGGCTTAAAAGAGCAGGCGTTACCGTGCGGCTTGGAACGACGGTAACTAAGGTATGTACCGGAGAAGGAAGAGTTACCGGCGTGGAACTGCAGACCGGCGAACTTCTTGCGTGTGATGCCTGTATTGTAGCAACCGGTGGGCTTTCTTATGCATCTACCGGCTCCACGGGAGACGGGTATACCTTTGCAAAGCTGTGCGGGCACACGATTACAGATTGTTATCCTTCTTTGGTAGGGTTGAAAATTGCTGAGCCATTTGCAAAGGAGTTGGAGGGTCTTTCGTTAAAAAATGTTGCATTAAGTGTGAAGCAAGGGAAAAAGGAGCTTTATCGGGGGTTCGGAGAACTTCTGTTTACGGCGGATGGAATCAGCGGACCTCTTGTACTTTCGGCAAGTGCTGCTGTAACGGATAAATTTACCGACGGGGAAATTATTGCAACACTGGACTTAAAGCCTGCGCTGTCCTGTGAGGAACTGGATGCGCGTATTATACGTGATTTTGAAGAAGCAAAGAACAAACAATTTCGAAATGCATTGGATAAATTGTTGCCACAGAGATTGATACGGGTTATAATCGGATTATGCGGGATTCCGGAAGAAAAGCAGGTGAATTCCGTGACAAAGCAGGAAAGGGCCGAGCTGGTTAATGCAGTAAAAGGCGTACAAATGCATCTGAAGAGAACAGGTGGATTTCCGGAGGCGGTAATTACAAAAGGTGGAATTTCTGTCCGTGAGGTGAATCCTTCCACAATGGAATCCAAGCTTGCAGGAGGCCTTTACTTTGCAGGAGAGGTGCTGGATGTAGATGCACTGACAGGCGGCTATAATCTGCAAATCGCCTGGTCAACCGGCTATCTTGCGGGTAGCAGTGCTGCGCAGAACAGCAGCTGCTTTTAAAATACAAAATGTGTGCAGAAGCACAGAAGGGAATGGATATGGGAACTTTCAGTATAGCACTTGACGGGCCGGCCGGAGCCGGAAAAAGCACAGTTGCCAAAATGCTTGCAAAGAAACTTGGATACATTTATGTTGATACAGGAGCAATGTATCGTGCCATGGCGTTAAATTTTATCCGGAACGGAATTGCCGAGGACGATTTTCAGGCAATGGAGGCTGCCTGTGATACGGCAGACGTAACCATTACCCATCAGGACGGGGAACAGGTTGTTTTATTAAACGGAGAAAACGTGAATGCGCTTATCCGAACAGAGGAGGTCAGTCATATGACCAGTGTCTCTTCCGTGAATAGAAAGGTTCGTCTGAAAATGGTAGAGCTTCAAAGGAGCCTTGCAAAGCAGGAGAATGTTGTAATGGACGGAAGAGACATCGGCTCTTATGTGCTTCCGGATGCAAATGTCAAAGTGTTTCTGACCGCAAGCGTAGAGGTCCGTGCAAAGCGTCGGTATGACGAGCAGATTGCCAAGGGGATGAGCTGCAGTCTTTCCGAAATCGAGGAGAATATCAGAGAACGGGATTACCGGGATTCCCACCGTGAGTTTGCACCGTTGGTACAGGCGGAGGATGCAATCTATTTTGATAATTCTGCGATGACGATAGAGGAAAATGTCGAAAAGCTTTATGAACTGTGCAGAAGGGCTCAGAAATAAACCGGGAGAAAGGCGTCTTTCGGGACGGTAAATTCATATGGAAGTAAATGTTGCTAAGACGGCAGGCTTTTGTTTTGGTGTAAGACGTGCCGTAGAGCTTGTAGAGGAACAGATACAAATAGGGAAAAAAGTTTATACGTACGGACCGATTATTCATAATGAGGAGGTTGTACGGGAGCTGGAAGAGAAAGGCGTTAGCATTTTATATCCGGAGGATGAATGGGAAACCGTGGAAAAGGGTACAATAGTAATACGTTCTCACGGAATCACAAGAGCAGAGCAGGAAAGAATGCTGTCGTATGGTTTTGAGATTGTAGATGCTACTTGTCCGTTTGTAAAGAAAATCCACCGGATTGTTGAAGAGCAAAGCAGTTCCGGCAGAAAAATCGTAATTATCGGGGACGAAACACATCCGGAGGTAATCGGTATCAGAGGCTGGGCTCCCGGTGATGTTTTTGTCGTGGATTCTGCGGAAAAGCTGGAAAAACTCGAGCTGCCGGAGGGAGAAAAGCTCTGTATCGTGGCGCAAACGACATTTAATTACAAGAAATTTCAAGAATTAGTTGAAATTTTTGAAAAAAAGCGGTATGATATAATTGTTCTGAATACGATATGTAATGCAACAGAGGAACGACAGTCGGAAGCGGCACGGTTGGCGGCTATGTCGGAGGCCATGATTGTGATTGGCGGAAAGCAAAGTTCCAATACTAAAAAGTTGTATGAAATCGCAAGGAACGCATGTGGAAATACTTACTATATACAGAAACTCGATGACCTGGATTTAAGTCAGTTTAAATCTTTTCGTTGCGTAGGTATTACAGCGGGGGCTTCCACCCCAAATACTATTATCAAGGAGGTTCAGAAAATCATGTCTGAAATGAGTTTTGACCAATTATTGGAGGAGTCTTTAAAGACAATACACAACGGAGAGGTAGTCGAGGGCACTGTGATTCGCGTTAAAGAAGACGAAATTGTCTTGAACATAGGCTATAAGGCTGATGGTATTATTACCAGAAGTGAATATACCAACACTCCGAACGTGGACTTAACCACACTGGTTAAGGAAGGCGATACGATGCAGGCTAAGGTTCTTAAGGTTAATGACGGAGAGGGACAGGTACTCCTTACCTATAAGAGACTTGCTGCAGAGAAGGGGAATAAGAAGCTTGAAGAAGCATTCAACAACAAAGAGGTTCT
>JAQXOR010000162.1 GCA_029099805.1 Lachnospiraceae bacterium | reverse complement strand
TCCCCGCATTTCGCAATCTGTTTGGATTTAGCATTTCAACCCTCATGCGAAATGCTACAGATGCGACACAAAGTGTCGCGTGAAAAATATTCTATTTTTCACACTAATCTCCGTTTCAAAGTTTTCTGAATGTTTCCATACTCTTGTTATAGTGCAAATACCTGCACCAGAAGATACACTAAGGGTGCTGTAAACAGTATGCTGTCGAAGCGGTCCAGAATACCACCGTGTCCCGGTATCAGCTTTCCGTAATCCTTAATTCCGTAATTACGCTTCAGCGCAGAAGCAACCAGGTCTCCGAGCTGCGAAATAACAGATGCTACTGCCCCAATCAATGCAAAAACAAGTACAGATACGGATGCGCTGTCTACCCACCGGTTCAAACAAACAGCATAGATACCTGAAAATAACGCTGTTCCAACTATTCCGCCGACACATCCTTCAATCGATTTTTTGGGACTAAGTACCGGAAATGCCTTGTGCTTTCCAATCAGACATCCGACACAGTATGCACAGGTATCAGACCCCCAGGTCCCGATAAACACAAGCCATAACAGTAACATACCGTTCTCTTCCATTCGAATCCGGTATAAGAAAGAAAGCAGCACGGCAGTATACAAAAAACCGACAAAGGAGGCAAAAACCTCTTTCGCATCAAATCTCGGATACCGTGTCACATAAAGCCCCATAAGTACCAGCAATGCCACAACCGGCATCAAATCAGCAAGCTCCGCCTTTTCAAAAAATAGCAGCGTATCAAGACCAAGACACATAACAAGGTCAGCATAAAACAACACACTCTTTTCAAGATGCAGCATATGATGAAATTCATAGACACCAAGTAATGATATCAGTGTCACCAACGACCAAAAGACCGGTCCTCCGAGAATTCCGGTCGAAATAACAAGCGCTAATAAAATTATACCGCTCAACAGTCTTGTAATAAACATGCTTCCTCCATCAAACATCGGAATTATTCGGTTAATTCTTCGATAAACCGCCAAACCGTCTGTCTCTGCTTCCGTAATACAAAATAGCCTTTTCTAAATCCTTTTTATCAAAATCCGGCCACAGTACGTCGGTAAAATAGAACTCGGAATATGCCGACTGCCACATCAAAAAATTGGACAATCTCTGCTCTCCGCTGGTACGGATGATTAAATCCGGATCAGGTATCTCCGCCGTATCCAGAGAACTGCTAATATCTGCTGTCGTCATATCCTCTATATTTTTTCCCTCATTCGCAAGCTTTTTTGCTGCTTTCTTTACGGCACGAAGTATTTCGTCCTTCCCTCCGTAATTTAATGCTATCTGAAATTGAAGGCCGGTATTGACTGCCGATACCTCCTCCAAATGCTTAATCGAAGTTATCATATCCTCCGGTAATACCGAAATATCACCGATAATACGCACACGCATATTGTTCTCTGCACATTGCTTTTCCGCATCCTTTAAAAACCCGCGCAGAAGCTTCATCAGTGCATCAATTTCTTCCTGTGGTCTTGACCAGTTTTCTGTAGAAAAAGCATATATCGTCAGATACTTTACACCGAAATTCCATGCTGCTTCACATATCTTACGGACCGTTTTACTTCCCTGCGAATGCCCTACATTTCGCGGCAAACCACGTTTTTTCGCCCATCTTCCGTTTCCGTCCATGATAATTGCTATATGCTGCGGAATCTTCTCCATCCCCAATTCCTCCGGATATTTACTAATTAAAAGATAATAAGAGGGAGCCTGCGGTTTCCTATCTGAGACTCAACCGGGCCCCCTCTGCCTATTGTATTTCCATGTATCCCCGGACTACTCTTCCGGCACACTACTTAAATGGTAAGAATCTCTGAAGACTTGTTATCCGTCATTTTATCAACTTCTGCAATAAACTTATCCGTCATCTTCTGAATCTCGTCTTCGATACCCTTCTGTTCATCCTCTGAAATCTCATTTGATTTCGCAGCCTTCTTGATTGCGTCATTTGCATCACGACGAACATTCCGAATAGCTACCTTTGCATTTTCGGACTTCTTCTTTACATCCTTTACAAGCTCCTTACGTCTATCCTCTGTAAGCTCCGGAAATACAAGACGAATTACCTTTCCGTCGTTACTTGGCGTAAGTCCCAAATCGGAAGCAAGAATCGCTTTCTCGATTTCCTTAATCATCTTTGCTTCCCATGGCTGTATCTGGATAATACGCGCCTCCGGTACGGATACATTTGCGACAGCCTGGATAGCGGACGGAGTTCCGTAATAATCTACCTTTATCTTATCAAGCACATGCGGATTGGCACGGCCGGCACGGATCGTGGTAAACTCTTCTCCGAGTGCTTCCACAGACTTTTGCATCTTTGCTTCAAACGGTACAACTCTTTCATTCATTGTTTTGTTCTCCTCTTATTCCTTTATAGTACAACAGTCTCTTTTGACCGTCATCCTGTTCGTTGGTACTCTTTTTACGGGGTAACCGTGGTTCCGATCGGTTCTCCCTTTGCAGCCTTCACAATTCCGTTCTCCTCATTTAACGAAAAGATAAATAACGGAACCTTATGCTCCATACACATAACGGTTGCAGTCATGTCCAAAATCTTAAGCTTACGCTCCAATACCTCTTCAAAAGAAATCGTATCAAACCGTTTTGCGTTCGGATTTTCCTTCGGGTCACTGTCATAAACACCGTCTACGGCACGTGCCATAAGAATAACGTCAGTATCAAGCTCAATAGCCCGGAGCGACGTTGCCGTATCGGTGGAAAATAACGGATGTCCTGTTCCGCCTGCAAGAAAAACAACCTTTCCGGCCTTTAAATCCTTCACAGCCTTATCCTTTGTAAATAATTCCGTAAAACTGCCGCATGCAAACGGGGTATAAACCGCAGTGTCCATACCGCAGAAACGGAAAATCTCAGATACATAGATACAATTCATCACAGTTGCCAGACAGCCGATATGATCCGCCTTAATACGGTCAATCGTTTCAGAACTTCTGCCACGCCAGAAATTACCGCCGCCAATGACAACCGCAACCTGAATTCCGTCATCAATCAGCTGCTTTACCTGCTTTCCTACAGCCACACAAGTAGCTTCATCAAATCCTGTTCTCTTATCTCCGGCAAGCGCCTCGCCGCTTAACTTTAATAATACTCTCTTATATGCCATAATTCTCCTCGTATCTTATTCAAAAATATTGTCAATTTCAACAGATGCATAAGCAAGGGAACAAAAGCCCTCTAATACCGCACCATTGTTCATCTGAACAGACTTTGCCTTTACATTTCCCTTAATAATTGCCGTAGAATCGATGACTACCGGTCCCTTAATATCAATTTCGCCCTTAACAGCACCTGCAATTACACCGGACGTTGCTGTGATATCTCCGATAATCACTGTACCGAGACCGATTTTAACACTGCCCTCACTTGTAATATTTCCTTCCAGACGTTCTGTATTTACGTACACCTCCGCAGCCATGGCATTGCCGGTCACTTTACCGGAAATGGTCAGCTTTCCGAGGCATTCAATATCGCCGTTAATCGTTCCCATGACATCCAAAGAGCAATCGGAAATAATACTGCCGTTAATCGTGGTTCCCTTTGTAATCACGGTAACGCTTTCCGTATCCGGAACGTGACGGCCGGCCGGTGCTGCAGACGGAGTTTCTGCCGGTGCTTTTACTTTCGGCTCTTCCTCTTCCGGTACTTCCGCAGACATTTCTTCCTCTTCCTCAGATAAAGCCTCATCCTCTTCCGGCACAACTAAAGAATCGTCCTCCAACAGGCTGTCCAAAAGCTCCATATCCACATCATCCTGCTCTTGTGCAGAAACAACCGTGAATAAATCATCCTTTGAATTCTTCTCTTCGTTTGATGCCTCGTTCTCTTTTACATCTTTAAAAATACTCATGGAAACTCCTTTCTTTTGCACATCTCTCATTATTATAACAACTTCACCTTGTTCGTTCACTCAGCCGATAGCTATGCATATAAATACTTCTTAAGTGTCTCTCTGACTGCACCCTCTCCGGCAATCATCTCGCAAAACATCGCTTCAATACGCGGTGCAAGACCGACCTCACATAAATCCACAGCAAACAAAGACTTATTGGAAAGTACGGACCTTAACTGTCCCGTATAGCTGGCCGGATTGCCGAATTCTACCGTCTTTAAGGTCTCCTGTACACCTGCAGCCGTAGGGTCCGGACTGATTTCCATTTCCGTACCATTATCATACCGTCCCATCAGATACCGGAGCCATCCTGCAATCGCAAGCGGAATATATACCAAATCCGTAATATTCAATGTGTCACTCGCAAGATAAGACTTCATTGTCTCTCCGAACCGAATCGGCACCTTAAGTCCGGTATCCGTTGCGATACGCTGTGGCATATCCGGAATAAAAGGATTCGGAAGACGTTCCTCTATGACCTCTTTGATAAACGCCCTCGGAGAAAGAATCTTTGGATCAACCACCACCGGCATTCCTTCATCATACCCAATCTTCTCGATAAGAAGCTTTAATTCTTTATCCTTCATTTCGTCCGCAATCTTTGTATAACCGAGCATACAGCCATATACTGCAAGTGCCGTATGGAGCGGATTCAGACAGGTCGTAACCTTCATACGCTCCGTATTATTTACTGTATCCCGGTCGGTCATATAAACGCCCGCCTTCTCAAGACGCGGTCTGCCGTTCGGGAACCTATCCTCCACTACCAGATACTGCGGAATCTCTGCATTTACAAACGGAGCAATATACGTATTCCGTGACGTAACAACCGGTGCCATATCCGCAACACCAAGTCCCTTCAGTGCCTTCTCCACACTCTCCGCCGGACGCGGTGTAATCTTATCAATCATGGACCACGGAAATGCAACCTGCTCCTCATCCGAAATATAGTCTACGAACTCTGCAGAAACAAAGCCGCGTTTCTGCCATTCCTTTGCAATCGTAAGAACGGAACTGCGCAACTTTTCTCCATTATGACTGCAATTATCCATACTTACCAGTGCAATCTTATATGCTCCTGCCTGAAAACGTTTCCACATAAATGCCGTAACAACGCTCATCGCATGGGAAGCATTCTCCGGTCCCTGTTCCATATCGGCAGTAACGACCGGAAGGAAATTACCGTTTATGTCCTCCAGTGCATAGCCCTTTTCCGTAATCGTAAAGCTAACCATCTGAAGCTCCGGATTTTCAAAAACAGCGGTTAATTTGGAGAGCTCCTCCGGACGTTCCTTACATGCACAATAAGCATCCGTAATACTTCCAATCACAGAATTCACCATTCCGCCATCCGGCTTCAGTCCGACTAACAATGCAAGATTATCAAACGGACGGTATATCTTATCAACAATATCAAAATCAAAGGTTTCCGCTGCAATAATACCGCTCTTTTCAAGCCCCTGGTTTAAAAGGGATTGCTGTAGCACCGCAATAAAGCCGCGAAAAATGTTACCCGCTCCGAAATGTACCCAGACCGGATGCTCCGCCGTATGAGCCGCCACCTCTGTCACATTGTATTCCGGCAGGGATATCCCTGCATTCTCATATGCAACACGGTCTTTCAAACCGTCTCTTGTCAAATATAACATAAAAGCCTCCATGGAAATTAGAATAATCCCCCACGGTTTAGTATACCTTAGGCAATCAAAAAAAGCAATACACAGCTTGAAAAACTCGCAAAATTTCGTGATGTTTTTCTTTCCCCGGCACTTCACGGTCGAGAAGGGCTGTGAATTTTCACAAGAACACGCTCCCGCTCATGCTACTTCTTTTGTATCCCCTGCGTAAACATATAGCTTCCGATACCTACCGCTATCGTCAGGTTTAAGGAATCCACATCCGGGGTCTGTGGAATAATAATGCTCTGCCCGTAGGATGCGAATTCGTCCGGAAGGCCGGTCGCCTCGTTTCCGAAGACAAGGGAGAACAGATTTGGTTTTGGTACATCGGATACCGTCAACTGGCGTTCCCCGGTCAGCATAAAGCAAAACACCTCATGCTTCGGGAAGTCTTTGCGGTAGTCAGAAAAGCTCTCATAATATTTGTGTCGCAGCCGGAACAACGCCCCCATAGACGCACGCACTGCCTTTGGATGAAAGGAATCCACACCCGGTGCAATAATTGCAATATCGTAAATTCCCATAGCGGCCGCGGTTCTTACTATCGTACCGAGATTCCCCATGTTGCTTGGGTTTACCAGAACAATATGCGGCGCATCTTTTTTCAGTTCTTCTTCATACTTATCAAATATCCCAATGACATAGCAGTTTTCCTTATCAGAAAGCCTTGCAATCTGCTTATCTGAAATCGTCACCGGAATATTATGCTTCCTGCAAAGTTCATCAATCGTCTCCTTCTCCGGGAACGTGGAATGTACCAGTACCTCCCGCACCGTCTGCGGACGGCACTTTAATAATTCTATTGTCGGAAATGCTCCTAACGTGTAGGAATACTCCACACCCTTTTTGTAAGGTTTTATCGGTTCCATAGAAATCCTCCTCCAATCTTTCCTGCTAAAAGCGTCATTTACATAGTTCCGGCTACCTGATATCTAACACTACAATCTCCGGCATATTAAAAACACGAAAAGGAATTTTACTGTTCCCTATTCCACGATTCACTACCATGATGTTGCCGCCACTTTTATACATGCCGGATGAATACTGTGGAAAAAATCCCTGGTTCGGTGCATATAGTCCTATATTTGTAAAAGGAATCCGAAACTGCCCGCCATGTGCATGACCGGCTAGTGTAACATCAATATTAAAATCATCCGTATATAAAGAAAATAGCTCCGGGCGATGTGCGAAAAGAATCGAAACGTTGTCCCGGTCCAATTCGTTGGTTATGTCATTCAATATATCAACACTCCCGTTTCCAAATGCATATTTTGCGTCTTTATATAAGGTCGCAGGGTCCTGTATTCCCAAAAGATTAAACTCGTAACCGTCCTTCAAAATCATTTTACAGGAATTATTTAAAATCTGAACTCCGTTTGCCTCCAGACGTGTCTTAAATAAATTATTTTCCGGATCATCAAGCAGCATAATTTCGTGGTTTCCGTAAACAAAATAAACCGGAGCAATTGAGCACAAGCGCCTGCAAAATGATACTGTCATTTCCTGATATTCCTTGTTTGCATACTTGTCAGTATCAATCAAATCTCCTGTAATAGCAATAACATCCGGTTTCTGTTCCAACGTTTTATTATATAGTTTATCAGACTGCTCCTCACTTCGAATCATATGGATATCCGACAGTTGAACAATTCTCAGTCCTCCAAATTCTTCATGAAGCTTCCCTGTATCAAATACGTATTTTGTGACCTTAACAGATAAGTTCTCATATAGATTAATAACAACCACTGTAAAAACCACCAGCAGTATTATGAATACTTTCCATTTTGTTTTATGCCTCAAACCTTAATCACCTCTTAGTAACACAATTCTATTTCCGAAATCTTTTCCTATTCAATCATCATACCATAAAAATAGTGGAATGTATATGATTTCGTTCAAAACACAATAAGAACCCTGAAGTCAGAGTCCTTATTTACCGGTTCTTATATTCAGAAAATCTACAAATAGAGGGTTACCAATCTAATCTCTTTTCTATAATAATAATCGATTCTTCATTCTCGCCAATCCTCTCAACAGATATCTTTTCAATTAGTGAGGAAAAACTACAACTGATATCTTTTATTTCTTCATATGCATTATTTAATTCATCAACACTTGATAATTTCCCAACTGTCATATGTGGCGTGTATGGCAATTCCAAGTCTAATTTTTTAAATTCATTTTCATACAGAGTATCATGTATATCCTCTATAATATCACTGCCTCTGACTACCTCAAGGAACAAATAATTACCAAATTTATCCTCACATTTGCTAAATCCTTGAAATTCTATCTCAAAAGCCTTTATTCCGTTTAATCTGTTATCTAAAATCTTCTCAATTTCTTCATCAGAAAGTTGAATATCAAATGGGAAAACAATGGTAATATGAGGACGCACCATCTTTGCTAATGGGTCATATTTTTCTCTTATCTTATCAATAATCTCTCCATTTTCAAAATCCGGAAAAATCATTATTGTTCTTAATCCCATAACACCTCCACAATTTGTCTGCCTTTCTGTCAAGTCCGGAAACACACCTGCCTTGAATCAAATCTGCTTCTAACAATTCAATATACAACTATTTAATTCCTTAATTTTGTACCCGACATCTTCAGGACAATGCGCATCAGATGAAGTAATAATTTTCACATTATTCTTTTTCAGTATTCTAAGTAACTCTTCATCCATACCCAGTGAAGCTGTGTCAGGGCACCTTCTGGCAGCTCCGCTATTTTGATCTGCATACATATTACTATTCGAAAGCTCCTTAGCTAAACTCTCGTAGTATTCTGTAAGTGAATAGGATGGTTTATGACCAAAGAGTTTAATTGCATCCGGATGACCTATACCATCAAATATCTTGCTTTTTGCCAGTGAGATAGAATCTTCAAAATATCTGCGATATATTTTATCTACATCAATTCCGGTCCAGTGTTCGGCCTTATGATCAAAAGCAAAATCATCAACAAAATGAATACTGCCCAATAAAAAATCAAACCCTTTGTCTTTCGTTAGTTCTGAAGTGAAGTCTTCATATTCTTTGAAATAGCATATTTCAAGACCAAACTTTATCTCAACAGGAAACTGCTCATTCCTAACTCTCTTGATTAGTTCCAAATAATTCTCAAGCTTTGATACTCCGGCCTGTCTATGAAACCATGCATCTACATATTCACTATATGAACACACTGAATCATACATAGGAACAAATTCTTCAAATCGATAACAATGTTCAAGCAACCGAATTTCATCAATCTGCATTTCAACTGCTCTGTTAACAAATTGATTTATCCAATCCAGCGTGTACTCTCCGCGCTCAATATGAATATGACCATCTATCATGTTATCCCCCTCCAATACACTAATACATCACTGAAGTTTTTCTTATCATAAGTGTGCAATTCTATTTATACTGTCTGTTTGATTAAACAAAGCCTAATTGAACAAAATAATCAACTTCCGCTTTATCGATTTCAAAGTTCTATTCTTTGATAAATTCCACAGTCTCTTCCTTCATAGATATTCTGCCAACCCTGTATCCATATTCCAGCAATTCTTTCTTATAGTTCAAAAAAGAATGATCGATTGGGATTCCCGCAATTCGTTCGATTTCTTCATAAGATAATTTAAATTTCTCTTTACCGCTGTCCGACACATAGTTCCATAAAGCATCATACTTACTCATTTTTACTGCTCCATTAACCAATATTTATTTATGGAAACACCGAATTAGTCAGTGCTTCTTTATAATTTCATTACTACTAATCGTACCATAAAAATAAGGCAATGTATATACCTTTATTCGATATACATCACCTTATTCATCCCTCCATCTTTACAACAGTTCCTTCTTAATTAGCTCTATCATAATGCTTGTATTTAAGTTGAACGCATTAATCGGATAGGTCGGTTTTACGTTCTTTTTATAAAATCTGTCCTTATAATATGCGAGCGCATCGTCTACTGTACCTCCGGCCCGGTAAAGCGCAACTATTTTCTCCGCCGTATCACGGAAGGTCCACTCCGAATTTTTAAGAAAACGCTTTGTTTCCTCCTTGTCTACAACTCCGTAATGCGGAAGCAGCATATAGTCAATATCCATGCTCTTTACTTTTTCAAAGGAATCCAGGGACATCTGGTATCCAACCAAAAAGAACGGCAAATAGGTATCTTCACCAAAATACACACCCAGTGTTTCAGAGCCAAGCAAAAGCTTCTTCTCCCGTAAATAAAAAGCGATGGAATCCTTGGTATGTCCCGGAAGACTTACCACCGTAAAGGTCATATCCCCACACCTGATAGTATCCCCGTCATTCACGGTAATATCAACCTTCAGTTCATCAATCAAATCCTCATACTCAAAAACTCCGCAAGTCGTTGCATACTTTCTGTCAAGGTCCCGCATCGTTGCCCTTGCAGTCGGTTTGGCAAATATCTTTGCTGCATATTCACCTGCAACCACCTTAGCCTCCGGATAAGCCTTTAACACATACGGAGCCCCCAGCACATGGTCATAGTGGGAATGACTTAAAAAAATGTAATCCAGCTTACGCTCTCCCAGAAGCTCCTTTACCTTATCTGCCATCTGATATCCTGTAAATGCAAAGCTCGTATCAAAAAGAATCGACGTCTGTCCGTCATCCAATAAAAAACCGCTGTCTCCCGGCAAAATACGTACATCTGTAACCTTTAAATCTAACATCAAATCGCCTTCTTATACTAAAATCTATGATTTGACATTATAGCACAATGAGATGTGGTTTTCAATACTATGTTTCATGCTTTTCAAAAAACACGATTCCTTTCTTATTGCTTCGTTTGTAAGCTGCAACCCTCGGATACGGATGTCCAAGGGAGCGTCCGCACACGGCATGGATGGCGCGTAAGGACCGATAACAAAAGGCTGCCGCAAAGCGACAGCCTCTGAATCTTTCTTAAACCGGGTATGCCTGGTTCTTTGTATCAGCCGCATTCACATCCACTTTCGTCTGCTGTGCCTGACGATACTTAAAGAACTCCATTGCCACCTGCGGGAACAGTGCATAGGAAAGAACATCCTCATCCTGCTGCTTCCACTCCTTGATATCCTCCTCAAACTTTGCAAGCTGCGGAGCAATCTTATCTGCCGGACGGCAGGTAATCGGTTCTGCATCACCGATAGCCTTCTTCTGTACCTCAGGATTGAACGGCTTAATGGTCTGACCGAACTCACCGCCAAGAACCTTCTTAGACTCCTTCGTAATCATCTTGTAACGCTCACCCTGCAATACATTAAGAACAGCCTGCGTACCGACAATCTGAGAAGACGGAGTAACAAGCGGCGGCTCACCGAAGTCTTTACGAACTCTCGGAATCTCCTCAAGTACCTGATAATACTTATCCTCTGCATGTGCTTCCTTAAGCTGGGAAACAAGATTGGAAAGCATACCGCCCGGGACCTGATATAATAAAGTCTTGATATTTACGCCCATTACCTTCGGATTCAGGAGACCGGTCTTTAATGCCTCCTCCTGCATCGGACGGAAATAGTCTGCGATTTCAGCAAGAAGATTCTGGTCCAGACCGGTATCGTACTGCGTTCCCTTAAAGGTCTCAACCATAACCTCGGTAGCCGGCTGGCTGGTACCCATGGAAAACGGAGAAATTGCGGTATCAATAATATCACAGCCTGCCTCTACCGCCTTTAAGTAGGTCATGGAAGCCACACCTGAGGTGTAGTGGGTATGAAGCTGAATCGGAAGCTTGGTACCTTCCTTTAATGCTTTTACAAGCTTTTCTGCCTCATACGGAACCAGAAGACCTGCCATATCCTTGATACAAAGAGAATCTGCCCCCATCTCCTCGATGCGGCGTGCGGTATCCTTCCAGTAATCAAGGGTATATGCATCGCCGAGCGTATAGGAAAGAGCAATCTGTGCATGTCCCTTTTCCTTATTTGCTGCCTTTACTGCAGTCTCAAGGTTACGTAAATCGTTGAAGCAGTCGAAAATACGGATAATATCAATACCGTTTGCAATAGATTTCTGTACAAAATATTCAACTACGTCATCCGAATAATGATTGTAGCCAAGAATATTTTGTCCGCGGAATAACATCTGTAACTTGGTATTCTTAAAGCCTGCGCGAAGCTTTCTTAAACGCTCCCAAGGATCTTCCTTTAAGAAACGTAAAGATGCATCAAAGGTAGCACCGCCCCAGCACTCTACGGAGTGGTAGCCGACCTTGTCCATCTTATCAATAATCGGAAGCATCTGTTCCGTTGTCATACGGGTTGCAATCAAAGACTGATGTGCATCACGTAAAATGGTTTCTGTAATCTTTACTGCCATTGTGAACCTCCTGTATTATCTCTCTGCAGCGGATTCTCCCGCTGTAGAATTATGCTCATCTATCTGTAAACAAAGAATTACACTGCATTATACCCCGAATATTGCCATAAATACACCGGCTGCTACTGCAGTACCGATAACACCGGCAACGTTCGGTCCCATCGCATGCATCAGAAGGAAATTCGACGGATCTGCCTCCGCCCCCACCTTCTGGGAAACACGGGCTGCCATCGGCACAGCGGATACTCCTGCAGAACCGATCAGCGGATTTACCTTACCTCCGGTTGCCTTACACATAATCTTACCGAATAATACTCCGGCTGCAGTACCAAGAGCAAATGCAACAAGTCCAAGAGCTACAATCTTTATCGTGTCCCAACGAAGGAATGCCTGTGCACTCGTAGTAGCACCCACAGAGGTTCCGAGTAAAATAACTACGATATACATCATCGCATTGGACGCAGTCTCCTGAAGCTGCTTTACCACACCGGACTCACGGAACAGATTTCCAAGCATTAAACTTCCAACCAATGCCGCTGTATCCGGAAGTAATAATACAACTACGATAGTTACGATAATCGGGAACAAAATCTTCTCAAGCTTGGAAACCGGACGAAGCTGCTCCATTTTAATCTTACGTTCCTTTTCTGTCGTCAGCGCACGCATAATCGGCGGCTGGATAATCGGAACGAGTGACATATAAGAATATGCTGCAACCGCAATCGGTCCCATCAGCTCAAACTGACCCAGCTTACCGGCAAGGAAGATGGAGGTCGGACCGTCTGCACCGCCGATAATGGAGATGGCTGCTGCAGCTTTTCCGTTAAAGTCTAATAAAATCGCACCGAGATATGCACCAAAAATACCAATCTGCGCTGCTGCACCGAGAAGAAAGCTCTTCGGATTTGCAATGAGCGGTCCGAAGTCTGTCATGGCACCTACTCCCATGAAAATCAGACACGGAAGGATTGCAAACTCATCCAAAATAAAGAAATAGTGAAGAAGACCGCCTGCTGTCTCCACCGTCTTTGACGGGTCTACCGTTGCCATAATCTCGGCAATCGGCTGCGTCAATACTTCTCCTGCCACATTTGTATATTCTGTACCGGTCAGGTAACAAACCACCTCACCTGCCGAATTGTAGTACGTTGTCATCGGCTCTGCCATGATACCCGGACAAAGATTGACAAGCAACATACCAAAAGAAATCGGAACCAGCAAAAGCGGCTCATACCCTTTTACAATCGCCAGATAAAGGAATATAAGAGCAACCGCAATCATAACATAGTTTCCCCAGTAAAGCTTGGAAAAACCGGTACTCTCCAACAATCCCATCAGCGTTTCACCTATACTGCCCATGTGATGTCCTCTCTTTCTGTTAGTTTAACGTTACCATTACCTCACCGGACTCAACGCTTGCACCAACGGAAACATTCACACTTGCTACAGTACCATCCTGCGGAGCAACGATTTCATTCTCCATCTTCATTGCCTCAAGAACAAGGATAACCTCCCCCTTCTTTACAGCTGCGCCAACCTGAGTCTTTACTGCCAAAATCTTACCAGGCATCGGAGCATTTACCTTTACAGCTCCTGCTGCGCCGGATGCTGCCGGTGCTGCTGCTTTTGCTGCAGGTGCCGGTGCTGCCTTTGCGGCTGCTGCCGGTGCTGCCACTGCCGGTGCTGCTGCGCCGGTACCTTCTTCTACTGTTACATCATATGCAACGCCATTTACGGTAATCGTATAAGTTTTCATATTGAACCTCCAAAAAAATTATTCGTATTTTAAAAGCCACTCCGGTTATAATCGATTAACGATAAGAAACCTTTTTCGGTGCTCTGCGGATAGAACGAACCACAAGACCGTTCGCTACAGCAGCTACATTTCCGTTTGCTTCCTCATATGCCTGGATTGCAGCAGTAATCACTGCGATTAATGCAAGATCATCGGTTAACTCTTCTGCTTCTGCAATCTGTGCCACTGTATTTTCAATTGCCTGTACCGGAATTGCCTCTTCCTTCTGCTTTTCTTCTTTCTTTTTTGCCCTTCTGTTTTCGAATACAGAAATATATTTGAACAAAGAAATGATAAAGCTGATGAAAAGCAATGCAACAAATACAACCGAAATACCAACGATTGTATTACCGAGGGCTCCCGGCAACACCTTTGATATCCGTGCCCAGTAATTGCTTAACGCATCTGACACACGCTCCCAGAAGCCGCTTAACAAAACAGATGTTATATTCATCGTGCCACCTCACTAAACAGTTCCGTGTTTCTTGGACGGACGTGCCTCTCTCTTGGTATACAGCATTTCATACGTATATACCAGCTGCTGTCTTACCGCATCGGCGGAAATAATGCTGTCTACATAGCCGCGCTTTGCAGCAGCAACCGCACTACTCTGCAGTTCAGAATAAGCAGCAGCCTTTTCGTTACGAACCTCTTCGCTCTCGCCTGCATACATAATCTGAGCTGCAAGCTTTGCATCCATCATACCGATTTTTGCATCCTCAAGAGCAAATACCATGTCTGCACCGATGTGCTTGGAATTCATGGTAATGTATGCGCTGCCGAACGCATCCTTGCATACTACATTTACCTTCGGTACCGTAGCATTTGCAAACGCATTGGTAAGCTTTGCTGCCGCAACCGCAACCGACTTTTCCTCACTCATGGTAGCCGCATAACCGGTTACATTGGTAAGCGTAAGTACCGGAATGCCAAATGCATCACAGAATTCTACAAAGCTCTCTGCCTTATAGCACCCCTTTGTAGTAAGTACAGCATCAAACTTTTCGGAAGTCTTTCCGTTCTCGTCAAATACTGCGGTACGGTTTGCAATTGCACCAACCGTAGCACCGTTTAAGCGAATAAATCCGGTAACCATTTCCTTTGCATACTCTGCCTTAATCTCGAAAAACTCACCGTTATCCGCAATATCAGCAAGTGCAACTGCCGGATCAGCCGCCTCATCAGCAAACGCTGCAGTCGCTCTGTTTAAGTCATCGGAACAATCCATCGTGCATTCCGTTTCGTTGTTGCTCGGCAGGTAAGAAACTAACGTACGAATAGAAGCAAGTACCTGTGCTTCATCCTCCTTCACAACGTCAACCACACCTGCCTCAGCCTGGAACTTTGCGGAAGAAGTATCACACTTACCTACGAAATTGTCTTCTACTGCATTCGGAGAATTTACAAACAGCTTTGCCCCCTCTGCCGGCATAAACGTAAAATCGCTCATTGCCGTGGAAACCGCGCAACCGCCGCCACAGATGCCGAATACAGCCGTAATCTGCGGAATCAAACCGGATGCCATGCTCTGCTTCAGATATATCTTACCGAAACCGGCAAGAGCATCGGTTGCCTCCTGTAAACGCATCCCTGCACAGTCTACGAGACCGATTACCGGAGCACCTACCTTCAGGGCAAGGTCATACATGCTCTCGATTTTCTTTGCATGCATCTCTCCCATAGTTCCGTTTAACACCTCTGCATCCTGGCTGTAGACATAAACCAGACTTCCGTCAATTAAACCGTAACCGGTAATGACACCATCCGACGGAGCATCGGTCTGCGCCAGATTGAAATCAGTATTTCTCTTTGTTACAAGAGCTCCGATTTCAACAAAGCTACTGTCATCAAGCAAGGCCGCAATACGATCTCTTGCCGACAATTTTGTTGTACTACTCATCTTACTGCCTCCATTTTCTATAATATTACTTCGTAGAACCATTAAATAATAAGATGACATAATATTAACTTCCAAATTACGCCTTTTATATTATATCTCTTTTTTTGTCAAAAAGCAAGCCTGTATTTGACATTTTTTTAACCCTCTTCCGTTATCATTTCTCTTTATAACTTCTCACAAAATTTTGACATATCCTCTATTTCTTGGTATAATATACAAGCTGTACTTTGGTACAAAATGAATCTATCTTTTAGGAGGTTTTTTATGGCTCAAAATCCTGTAATTACTTTTACAATGGAAAACGGTGAACAAATTCGTGCAGAGCTCTATCCGGAACTTGCGCCAAACACCGTTAAGAATTTTCTTTCCCTGGTTAACAAAGGCTTCTATGACGGTCTGACCTTTCACAGAATCATCAACGGATTTATGATTCAGGGCGGTTGTCCGGACGGCACCGGTATGGGTGGACCGGGGTACTCTATTCCGGGAGAATTTGCCATGAACGGTTTCAAAAATGAGCTTCGTCATACGGAAGGTGTTCTCTCTATGGCTCGTGCACAGCATCCGGATTCCGCAGGCTCCCAATTCTTTATCATGCACAAGAATGCTCCTCACTTAGACGGTTCCTATGCAGCATTCGGTAAGGTTATTGAAGGCATGGATACCGTAAACCGTATTGCGGAAGTACCGACCGACTGGAATGATCGTCCGACTCATCCGCAGGTTATGAAATCCGTTACTGCAGAAACCTTCGGTGTTATTTATGAAGAGCCGGAAACACTTTCATAAATTATTTCACCGTCATATAGTTTAC
>JAQXOR010000161.1 GCA_029099805.1 Lachnospiraceae bacterium | reverse complement strand
TCTGCCTTAGCCACGCAATACAGCACAACTCTGTCCTGCTCATAACGGCGTACCTGCTTTTCCACCATTGCCCACAGAACCTCGCTGCTCTCCGCTCCGAAAAGCTCCTCAAACTCCTCTACATTCATAAAACCATACATATATGCATAATACTGCTTTTCCAGCTCAAAAGCAGCCTGAATGTACTCCTCATTTAGTTTCCCGAACGTCGCATTGTCCACCAGATAATCCATTACCGCCGCATACTTTCTTTCCTCGGTCAGAAAGCCCTTGGCATACGCACGGAAATCAGCCGTGGTAGTGTACTCACCGGAGGTAAGCTCTGTCACAAACTCATCGGTAAACTCAGGTAATACCTGAGCTGCCACAGAATTAATCCTCACCTCAAATACCACTGCCTTTCCGGCCAGATCTACAGAGTAATAGTCTACCGGGAACGTCAAATTCAAGGTTCTGGACTCACCTTTCTTCGCACCGATTAAGCCGTCATCAAAGCCGTCAATAAAACCGCTGAAACCGACTTCCATCTCATGCCCGATTGCAGAGCCGCCTTCAAACGGCACTCCATCCAGATAGCCGGTATAATCGATAATGGCAATATCGCCCTTCTCAATCGCACCGTCCTTCAGCTGTCTCTCCTTATTGTTTTCCAGAACCTCCTGCACATAGACATCCACATCCTCATCCGTAATCTTGTCAACCTTCAGACCCATATACCCCTCCGGCAAAACAGTAGAAGCCACATAGTCCTCATAATCAGATACCGGAAGCGACGAATACGCCTGCTCCATCGCAGAAGGAGTGGATGTTGCGGCAGCCGTCGGCTGAGGGGTTCCGGTTACCGGAGACCCGGTCGGATTCTTGGAATCCACTGAATCTGTCTTGTTACACGCACATAACGCTACACTCATTGCCACGCAGAACGCAGCAAATAAAACTTTCTTTCTCATACTCTTCTTCCTCTTTCCTAAAACATACACTCACTTTTCCTGACTTCCGAAGGCAATGACAAGAAACAGGTCCTGCAAGGGAAGTTCTTCCATGTACCTTCCGTTTGGCACTTAACTCTCATTCAACAAAAAACAAAGCGTGTCCCCCAGAAACAGGGAACACGCTTATTAGTATACCATGCAATAATCAAAAAGGCAAGCAAAACACCGTCAAAATGCCCAATTCACCAAATTTTCACGAATCCTTCATCTTTGATTTGAACACAAGAGATGCCAGATATCCAAATATCAGTGCGGCACTGATTCCGACTGCCGAGGCAGTAAATCCACCTTTAAAAATTCCGAGAAACCCGCTTTCGTCCACGGCCTTTTTCACGCCCTCGAACAATGTGTGCCCGAATCCGGTCAGCGGAATCGAAGCTCCGGCTCCTGCCCACTCCTTAAACGGTGCATACACTCCGACCGCACTGAGCACGGCACCGCTGCAAACCAGAAGCACCATAATCCGCCCCGGCTGCAGCTTTGTGTTGTCCATTAAAATCTGCACCAGCGCACAGATGACTCCTCCTACGACAAACGAAAGAACATACTCCATCCTAGCGTCCCTCCTTCCTGCGTTCCAGTACGATTGCATGTGCAATCCCCGGAATACTGCTTCCTTCATTGGCACTGACCGGAGACAGCAGGGCTCCTGTCGGAACAAATAAAATACGGTTCCATTCTCCTTCATACAGCTTATCCAGGAGATATCCGGCGAGTGTTACCGCACTGCAGCCACAGCCCGAACCGCCGGAATGTGTATCCTGCAATTCATTGTCATAAATCAGCAGACCGCAGTCCTCCTGTACCGGTTCTACCCGGTATCCCTTCTGTCCCAGCAGGTCCGCAAAAATTTTTGCTCCTATACTTCCCAAATCCCCGGTAATAATTTTATCGTACTCCGACGGTTCCCTGTGAAAATCCCTCAGATGCGCCTCCACCACCGCAGCAGCCGCCGGTGCCATACAGGCTCCCATATTTGCCTTATCCTTTACTCCGTAGTCTGTTACACACCCTACCGTGCCTCCTGCCACCACAACCTCTATCCCTTCGCGTACAGCCTGTGCATATTTTCCGGCAGGCTCCTCTCGCTGTGTCCTGCAGCGTTCCAGGGTCGTCCGGTTTCCGACGACCAGTGCGCCGCTTCCCGTAACCGTCCAGGTTGCTGCCAGCGGACGCTGATTTCCGTACCCTAACGGGAACCGGAATTCCTTTTCCGCACTTGCAAAATGGCTGGAGGTTACCGCCTCCGCGCAATCCGCATAACCGCCGTCTACTGCCATTGAGGCAAGCAGCAGACTTTCTCCCATTGTTGAGCAGGCCCCATATACCCCAAGAAACGGAATCGGAAGCTCTCCGGCGCCAAAGGAGCTGGCAAGCAGCTGTCCCAGCAAATCCCCGGCAAACAGCATCCGAACCTGCTTCGGGGTCAGTCCCGCCTTTCGTATGGCAAGTGCTGCCGCCTTTTGCATCATCCGGCTTTCCGCATCATTCCAGTTCTTTCCTTCAAACATATCCGTTTCGTCGATTTCATCAAAAAAGGAACGAAGCGGTCCGTCGCCTTCCTTTTTTCCGACGACCGCCGCACGTCCCAGTACATAAATCTCTTCTGTAAAGCAAACACTTTGCGCACCGACGCATTTCGTTCCACTCATATTTTCCGCCTTTCTCTGCAGACCTTCTGCCAAGCACAAATCAGGTCATCCTCTGCTTTCTTACGTTCAGTGTTTGCTTTTTTTTACTTTTTATTCATCTATTATTTTCTAGCTCTCGTACGGACGCACTCTGAGCTTTGCCCCTACCGATTCACATATTTTGCGGCATTCCTCCTGCTGCTGCGGTGTCGTCACCACATCTACTACGGTCATAACGACATTCGGAACATAATTTACACAATCCTTTGTATAGGCAAGCATCGCATCATAGGATTCAATCCCGAACTTCGGTCGTACAAGCGCATTATAGGTCTCTTTATCGGTTGCATTCAGACTGATGGAAACCGTGTCAATCAAGCCCTCCAGTTTATGTGCTGTCTTTTCCTTCCAAATCAGGTCTGCAAGTCCGTTTGTATTGATGCGGATTTTTACCGGATAGTTCTCTTTTACGTACTTCGCAACCGCGAGAAGGTCATCCAGTCGTTCCGTAGGTTCTCCGTACCCGCAGAATACCAGTTCCTCATAGTTTGTGAAATCCCACGTATCAATACTGTCGCACACCTCCTGTACGGTAGGCTCCCGGTCCAGCCAGAGCGGTCCGGAATTAAAGATGCCGTCTGCGTTGTGACGCAGGCAAAACGTACAGGCACAAGGGCAACGGTTTGTCATATTCACATAAATCCCGTTTTTCACCGGATACGTAATCGTCATCATTTTTCCTGTCCTCCGCTTAACATCCGTTCCTTTAACTTCATTTTGTCTGATACAAATCCAAGTACCACAAACAATACACTGCTGAGTGCAGACTGTGTGATATACCCAGGGATTCCGGCTGCCGGTGCGACAAAATTGCCGGTAATCAGTGCTTCATATAAGTAATAACCGCCGATGCATAATGTCCATGCAGGCACAAGGGCAACCAGATTCCGCACGGACAGTATCTTTTTCCCTTTCGAAGAAAAACACAGAACCGCAGCCGACTTTATGATAACAGAACCCGGTGCCCAGATTGCAAAGCCGGTCAGGCAGTCGGCAAGTAATGCTCCGGCTGCTCCTACAAATACCGCATACGGCAACGGCAACAGCGTTGCCGCAAAGTAAATAAAACCATCTCCCACATGGGTATATCCCGTATGGCTCGGAATATGCAGATACGCAGTAAAAACAAATACAATCGCAGTAAAAATACCTGCAAGACACATATTTCTTACTTTTTCATTCTTCATTTTAATAATCCCCTTTCTCAATCTCCAGTAAAAATTCTTCAAAACAAATTCCGTCGGTCTTCGGCAAATCCAGCTCCATAGCCCGGCACAGCACCTTTGCGATAAACGAAGACGCATGGCGGACCGAACGAAGGAATTCCATTCCGTTTACCGCATCCGCCGCAATCATCGAGGAAAAAACATCCCCGGTCCCCGAACGGCACGGACCCACTTTGTGTTCCCGCACAAGCTCCGGTGCCTTTCCCGCTTCATAGACGAAATTCTCCAGATCCTCTCCGCGTTCAATTCCGGAAATTACTATTTTCTTCGGACCGGACCGACTAAGTCTCTCACAGATTCGAAGAATCTCCTCCTCCGTCATGTCGCTACGGTACTCCGTCCCGGTCAGAATACAAGCCTCCGTCAGATTCGGAGTCACGATATCCGCGAGGGATACGAGGGAATTCATCTGCCTTGCGAGCTCAGGCGAGTACGTAGGATACAGCTTCCCGTAATCTCCCATCACAGGATCAACCACAAGTATTGTATCCTTCTGCTTGAACTGTGCCAGAAAATTCTTTACGATTTCCACCTGTGCCGGTGCTCCCAAAAAGCCGGTCAATATCCCCGAAAACTGTAATTCCAGCTTTTTCCACTCCTCAATATATTCCTCCATATGACCGGTATAGTCTGTATAGAAAAAGCTCTCAAACCCTGTGTGATTCGAAAAAATCGAGGTCGGAACCGGGCAGCACTGAACTCTGAGTGCAGAAATAATCGGCAGGGACACCGTGAGCGAGCAACGCCCGAAGCCGCAGAAATCGTTGATTACCGCAATTTTTTTTTGATGATTGTGTGACACTTGTGCTTTCTCTCCTTGCAATTTGATTGCACTCAGTATATAATAGTTTTGGTTATATGATAATAATCAGAATAGGAGAATTTTATAAGACCAGATGAGATATATGATTCAAAAAAAAGACCTCACACCTGCCTATCTGCAGCTCTATAAGCAGGTGCGGGATGATATCATTCAGGGTAGTTACCCTTATAACAGCAAGCTGCCGTCCAAACGATTGATTGCCTCAGAAACCGGTGTCAGTGTCATCACCGTCGAACATGCGTATACGCTGCTTTGCGAAGAAGGCTACATTGAGTCCAGAGAACGCAGCGGCTATTTTGTATGCTTTCGCACCGATGACGGCTTTATGTCCTTTGCAAAGGAGCGTACCCTTCCGTCCGTAACGGCACCGCATCATCCGCCGGCAGTCACCGAAGAATTTCCGTTTTCCGTTCTGGCGAAAACAATGCGCAGTGTACTGAATGTTTACGAGGATTCCATTCTTGACCGCAGCCCGAATTCCGGCTGCATAGAGCTTCGTGACGCAATCCGCCGGTATCTCGCCAGAAGTCGCGGTATCACGGCAGACACGGAACAGATTATCATCGGTTCCGGTTCCGAGTACCTGTACAGCCTGATTGTTGCATTACTCGGCAGAACCCGAACGTATGCACTGGAGTCCCCATCCTATAAAAAAATAGAGCAGGTATACCGTGCCTCCGATGTGACTTACACCATGCTTCCCTTAGGAGCCGACGGTATCCAAAGTGCTGCTCTGCGGGCATGCCGCGCTGATGTCCTGCACATCTCACCCTACCGCAGTTTCCCGAGCGGCGTCACTGCCTCCGCCTCCAAGCGCCATGAATACCTGCGCTGGGCGGCAAAGGAACACCGCTACATCGTAGAAGATGACTTTGAATCTGAATTTACCGTTTCCAAAAAGCCGGAGGAAACACTGTTTTCCCATAGTACAAACGACAATGTCATCTATATGAACACCTTCTCCAAAACCATCTCCCCATCCCTTCGTATCGGGTATATGGTCTTGCCGAAGCATCTCGTTCCTGAATTTGAAAAAAGACTCGGCTTCTACTCCTGTACCGTCCCTACCTTTATGCAGTATGTTCTGGCAGAGCTTGTTGACAACGGAAGCTTTGAGCGCCACATCAACCGTGTACGCAGAAAAAAACGTACTGCGATAAACGAAGCATAAACTTCGATCCGATGACCTTAAGTATTACTCAAAGCAACATATTGAGGGATACATGACATTGGATGAAATAAAGGACAGCCCTTTGACGCAAAAACTAGGGGGTGCCCCTGATTTACCGTTCTTCCCTGAAGTATGCCACCCCAAGACTTGCCGGCGGCTGGCTTTCCCGCTTTTTGCGGAGACTTACCGCAATCAGCACAACAATCGTTACTACATACGGAATCATCTGAATCAGATCCGTTACATAATTCGGCACCTTCAGACCGAGTATCGTCGGCAGGAACTGATAGAGCCAGTAAAGAACACCGAATAAATACGCGCCCCAGATACCGTTTAACGGACGCCATGTCGTAAAGATAACAAGCGCAAGGGCAAGCCATCCTAACGCTTCAATCTGTCCGGTCGTCGCCCAGATTCCCTGATTATAATCCAGCACATAGTACAGGCCACCGATACCGGAAATACCGGCACCGATACAGGTTGCAAGATATTTATATTTCGTAACATTAATTCCGGCTGCATCCGCCGTTGCAGGATTTTCACCAACCGCACGAAGATTCAGACCGACTTTGGTTTTGTTTAACACCCTGTGCAATACAATCGCGAGAATAATCGCCGCATAGGCAAGAAACCCGTAGCCGAACAGCATCTTTCCCACCGGACCGAGCTTTTCCGAAAGAAACGGAAGCTTTGCGGAAAATGCCTTGTTCGCAAGCGGAGCGGCGGTATAGCTCGCACCGTTCAGAATAAACACACCGAAGAAATTCGCCACGCCCATACCGAAAGTCGTAAGTGCAAGACCCGTTACATTCTGATTGGCTCTCAGGGTAATCGTCAGAAAACTGAATATCAATCCGCCTGCCATTGACGCGAGAATACAGCAGAACAGAGCCAGCAGCACGCATACAATTCCGCTCGGATTCGTGGCATTCTTTTCATAAAAATAGGCGCTGGCAAAGCCGGAAAAGCCTCCCAGATACATGATACCCGGAACACCGAGATTCAGATTGCCGGACTTCTCCGTCACGGTTTCGCCCATCGCACCATACATAATAATCGTACCGAAAGCAACGGCACGGAGAATCCAAGAAACAAATACGCTCATTATTCCTGTACCTCCTTTGCTTTTTTGCTGCGGAAAATCAGCTTATAATTCGCAAAAAACTCACTTCCGAGAATAAAGAACAAAATAATACCGGAAATAATATCCGCCACGTAATCGTTCAAGCCAAAGGCCGAGGAAATCTCTCCCGCGCCCATTTCAAGGAAAATCAGCAGGAATGAGATTAACACCATGGTGAACGTATTAAACTTTGCCAGCCATGCGACTATGATTGCCGTAAAGCCTCTGCCGCCCGCCGTCGATACCGAAATTGTCTGGTCACGTCCGCACACAAGCAGAAAGCCGCACAGACCGCAGATTGCGCCGGAAAGTGTCACGGTACGGATTACTACCTTTTTCACATTAATTCCGGCATAGCGTGCCGTATTTTCCGACTCACCGACAACACTGATTTCATAACCATGCTTCGTATATTTCAGGTAAAAAAACATCACAAACGTAAGCACGAGAACGACCAGGATATTGATATTATACCGTTCCCCGAAAAATGCCGGAAACCAGCCGATTTTCGTCTTCATGTTCAGCTTGCCGAGACTGGATGCCTGACCGCGCAGAATATTAACGGCACAGGCAACGATACTGGTGGCAACGTAGTTCATCATAAGAGTAAATAAGGTTTCATTCGTTTTCCAGTGTGCTTTAAAGAACCCCGGC